>JALEMR010000042.1 GCA_022768245.1 Oscillospiraceae bacterium | reverse complement strand
GCATCAGCGCACGGTTGTTGCAGCTGCATAATATACTGCTTTTCAGTCCTTTGGCGGCGGCTCTGCGGTTGAAATATTGCGTGTGAAAATCAAGGTCGAACTCCGCCGATGAAAGTGAAACAAGGCTTGCACATTTGATCCCAAGCAAAGTGGGTGCAGTATGAAACGCAAGCTTTTGTCCGAAATTATCATACTCTATTTTAGACAAAATATCACCTCTACGCATAATTAGCATAGGCTAACCTTATTACAAAAAATATATCATACACAGTATTGCTCCAGCACATTTTTCAGCGCATTAACGCTGGCATTATGTACCCTCGCTACGGGGATATCATGCTTTTTCGATTTCTGATTTACGCTGTTCACCATTTTGTGAGAACAGGTATTTGTGAAAACCACCATAAGATCGGGTACTCCCAGCTTGCTTTCAAAGTTCGACGGCATCTGAGTAAACACCTTTGCCTTACAGTTATACTCCTCGCAGATGTCTTTGTATCTCGTCGCCATACGGTCGTTTCCGCCTATTACTACCACGCTCATTTATTCACCTTCTTTCGATTAGCGTAAGCTAACTGAATACATTATATCATACAGAGGCAATGTTTGTCAAGTATAACTATTAAGGCAACACCGCACAAAGCCCTCCTGACGACTTTGCATGCAATCTGCTTGCAGATTTTCCGTCATATTGCACAGAAATTTCTTGCCGGGCGTGCAGCCCATATTGCCGCAAAAGCGGCAATGCAAAATTTCTATACGATCTGACAAAAAATCTGACGGCGCATCTTGCGCACAAGCTTTGTGCGGTATTGCCTATAAAATTATATCACATTCATGGTTCTTCGTCAAATTTTATTGTCTTTTAATGATACGTCCGAACTGCTCGGCAAGCTCCTTGGCAAGCTGTTCGGTGCGCATAAGTACGAATATGGTATCGTCCCCCGCAATGGTACCCACCGCATTGCAGCAGTTTTCCCTGTCCATAGCGGCGCATACTGCCTGCGCAGTGCCCGTGCCGCAGCGGAAAACGACGATATTCCCCGCATGGTCCACAGAGATAAGCGAATCATATACGATAGGAGGGATATCGGCAGGCTGTTTCCCGTCGGCGGAATATTTCTGCCCGCCGTTTTCGGAAGGTATCTTTCTTATACCAAGCTCCTTCATATCGCGGGACAGCGTAGCCTGGGTAACTATGATACCCTCCGCCGCCAGCCGTTCCCGAAGAGTTTCCTGTTTGTCGATATCGCTGCTTCCGATTATCTGCAGCAGCTTTTCCTGTCTTTCGGATTTCAAAAAGAACACTCCTTATCACTTTATCGGCTTCATAAGCTTGTTGTTTACCGCGTCGTAAAATGAGGAACCGTTGATATCAATAAGACGCAAGGTCTTTTCCGATTTTGAGATAATGACCTTGTCCGATTTAAAAATGCTCTTCCCGAGCCTGCCGTCCACGGTAAGAATAACGCTGTCGTCCTCGGCTGTATGAGTGACCACAAGACTGTGGGAGGGCGAGAACAGGATAGGTCTCGATGATAAGGACTGGGGACAAACGGGAGTCATCTGGATACATTCGAGACAAGGCTCCACGATTGGACCTCCCGCCGAGAGAGAATACGCCGTAGACCCCGTAGGCGTGGAGAAGATAAGTCCGTCCGCCCTGATAGAGCTGACCGTTCTGTCGTTGATGGATATATCAAAATCGGTAAGCCGCGAATACGGTCTTGAAACGCAGATATCGTTAAGTGCGGAATATTTTTCCACGGTGCCGTCCGAGCGGATTATCCTGCCGTCGAGCATCATGCGGTTTTCCACCATATGATCGCCGCTGACGAGCCTTGAAAGCTTGTAAAGCTCGTCGGTCTCCAGAGAAGCCATAAAGCCCAGCCGTCCAACGTTTATGCCGAGAAGCGGCTTTTCATACTCTGCGGCGCATGAGGAATATTCAAGGATAGTCCCGTCGCCGCCCACGGCAATGACCACATCGCAGCGGCTGATAGCCAAGTCCGCAGGCTCAAAGGAGATATAATCGTCATCGCGGTAATAGGGGCGGTATTTCTCGTCCGCCAGTATTTCTATCCGCATGTTATGGAGGATATCGCAGATCTTGTCCGCCGCCTCCACAGCCTTTTCCTTTTTAAAATTGAGAAAAACAGCCGCAGTCATTAAAAGTCACTCCTTTCGGTTCCCGAGCGTATCAAAGGCATCATCGACAAGCCCGTTAAAATTGCAGCATAAAGCGGGATAAGTCCCGCCGCTGTGTATCACATGAGCGATATATTCGATATTCCCGTCGCCGCCGCAAATGGGAGAATAGTCAAATCTGTCGGCATAAAGCCCGTTGTCTGCAAAGGCTGCGAAGATCTCGTTCAGCACCCGCACATGGACCTTTTTCGAACGGACAATGCCGTTCTTTCCCACGTCCTGCCTTCCGCATTCGAACTGTGGCTTGATAAGCACAGCCGCCTCGCCGCTGTCCTTCAGAACATCTGCCATTCCGTGCATAATAAGCTTCAGCGAAATAAAGGACACATCGCAGACAAGGATATCCGCCTTTCCGCCGATATCTGCGGCGGTGATGTTACGCAGATTGAAGCCCTCCATGTTGACAACTCTGCCGTCGGACAAAAGCTTTTTGTCCAGCTGACCGTGCCCCACGTCCACGGCATAGACTATTTCCGCTCCACCTTGGAGCATGCAGTCGGTAAATCCCCCCGTGGAAGCGCCGAAATCCACGCATTTTTTGCCTTCGAAGCTAATGTCAAAAACCTTAGCCGCCTTTTCCAGCTTAAGTCCGCCGCGGCTGACATATTTCAGAGTCTCTCCGATAATTTGTATCTCCTCGTCTCCCGTGACCTCGGAGGAAGGCTTTTTCACGGGCTTTCCGCCGATAAGGACGCCGCCGCTTTGTATAAGCTCCTTAGCGCGCTGACGGCTTACAGCGGAGCTGCTCTTCACAAGATATTCGTCAGCCCTCATGGATAAGCTCCTTTTGGGCGTCGGATATCGCCCTGCGCATGCCCTCGCCGTCCAGACCCAGCCTGTGGAGCGAAGAGCTTACCGCCGCCTGCGGGATAAAGCCCTCCGCGGCGATAATCCTGTATCTCCCCGAGAATCCCGCCTCTGCCAGCCTTGAAAGCAGATGCTCGCCAATGCCGCCGTTTCTTGCGGATTCCTCGAAAAACAGTATATACTTATAATTCCTGCAAATCGACACAATATCCTCGGAGATCGGATTAATTTTAATGATACGGAGCCTGCCGCAGGGAATATCATCGGAGAAAAGCTCCCGGGATATCCTGCCGTAGGAAACTGCGAGGATATCCGAGCCGCCGTTCGCGTCATATACATAGTCGGAGTATCCCGCCTCTGCGCAGCCCTCGTCACCCTTTCCCTTGGGGTATCTGACCACCGCAATGCCGTCGGTCTCATAAAGAGCCTTATTAAGACAACATTTAAGCTCGGAATAATCCGACGGAGAAAACACCGTCACGTAAGGCACAGCCGTCAGCATGGGGACATCGAACACTCCCTGATGAGTTTCTCCGTCCTCGCCCACAGCGCCCGCGCGGTCAATGCATAAAACGATGTGATTGTCGGGGATAGCGTTGTCGTGAATTATCTGGTCGTATGCCCTCTGCAGAAAGCTGGAATATACGGAAAATACGGGTATCATACCCATAGAAGCCAGTCCCCCGCAGAAGGTGACAGCGTGCTGTTCGGCAATGCCCACGTCAAAGAACCTGTCGGGGAATTCGGAAGCGAAGTACTGCAATCCCGTTCCGTATTTCATAGCAGCGGTAACGGCGCATATCCTGTTGTCCTTTTTAGCAAGCGCAGTAAGCTCCCGTCCGAAAACGGCGGAGAAGCAGTCCTCGGATATGACCTCGGGATTGCCGTATTTCAGTTCATACGCGCTTATGCCGTGAAAAGCACCGGGATTTTTCTCCGCAGGCTTAAAGCCCTTGCCCTTGACGGTCTTCACATGAACGAGCACAGGCTTTCCCACAGCCTTAGCCGCCTTGAACACCTCGTCCATAGCGGCGATGTCGTGCCCGTCCACAGGCCCCAGATAAACGAACCCCATGTTTTCGAACATGGTATTGTGATATAATATCCACCGAAGAGTGGACTTGGAGTATTCCATTATCTCCTTGACAGGCTTACCCACCAAGGGTATGCTGTCGAGAAGCTTTTCGGTGCGGTGCTTGGTGGTGATATATTTTTCGTTGGCGCGGATAGAGGAAAGATATTTTGCGATAGCGCCCACGTTTTTTGAAATGGACATCTCATTGTCGTTGAGGATCACGATAAGATTGTTAAGTCCCTTGCCTGCGTTGTTAAGACCCTCGTAAGCCTCTCCGCCCGTAAATGCGCCGTCGCCGATCACTGCCACAACATGATGTTCATTGTCGCCGGAAAGCTGCATGGCTCTGCCGATACCGCAGGCAGCGGAAATGGAAATGCTGCTGTGACCGCTGATGAAAGCGTCATGTTCCGATTCGGAGGGACGTGCAAAGCCCGAAAGACCGCCCTCCTGTCTGATAGTGGAGAACCTGTCGTATCTGTCGGTAAGCAGCTTGTGAGTATACGCCTGATGTCCCACGTCCCAGACTATCTTGTCCTTGGGAGAGTCGAACACCCTGTGAAGGGAGACGGTCAGCTCCACCGTTCCGAGATTGGAGGAGAGATGTCCGCCGTTTTCGCCCACCGTTCTGATAAGAGTTTTCCTTATCTTCCTGCAAAGCTGCCTGCACTGAGGTATCGACAGTCTTTTCAGGTCTTCGGGAAGCTGCAGTCCCATAGCGGGAGTATCCGTATCCTTGTCCGAAGAGCCCGTCTCGTATTTATCTGCGTTGTTCATAGCCTATCCTCCGACTCACAGGCTCATAGGAAAAACGAGAGCCATGATAACGCCCAGAGCGCCGCCGCAGAGACACTGTAAGGGAGTATGTCCCAGAATTTCCTTCAGTTCCTTTTCCTTTTTCCTGTTCTTTTCCTCGGGAGGATCGCTGCTCGCGTCGATGGCGCTGATATTCATCATTTTCTTGATGATGTTTATCTCATGAGCATGATTGCCCGCCTCGCGGCGCACGCCCATAGCGTCGTAGAGAACGACAAGCGCAAACATAACTATCATAGCAAATTCAAAGCCGTCCACGCCGAACTGTCTGCCCACAGCCACCACTGCGGAGCATACCATGGCAGAGTGACCGCTTGGCATACCGCCCGGACCGAAAAGTCTTTCAAAACTAAATTTTTTCGTCTGGATAAGAACAATGATCGTTTTGATTATCTGTGCAAGAAACCATGCCAGCACGGAGGGAACCAGAATATAATTATACTTCATTAGCCTTTTCAGATCCTTTCAGTTTATTTATTTCTGCGGAGCAGATACTCGGTAAGCTCCATAAGGAAGCCGTTGTCGGAAAATCCCCCGAGAGCCTGTTCCGCCTTTTGGGATAACTCCGCCGCAGCCTTTTCCGAGGCTTCGACGCCCATCACGGCGGCATAGGTGGATTTTCCCTGTTCCCTGTCGCTGCCCACGGGCTTGCCCAGCTGCTCTGTTGTTGACGTAATATCGAGGATATCGTCGGTTATCTGGAAAGCAAGTCCCAGCTGTCTGCCGAACTCCCCCGCCCTGCCAAGCATATCAAATCTCCCCGCGCAGATAACGCCCATTCGGCATGCGCAGCTTATGAGCGCGGAGGTCTTCATAGCGTACATATCAAGGAGCTTGTCCACGGAGAACACCGCTCCGTTCACGTTGTCCATGTCGATGACCTGCCCGCCTATCATTCCGTCGGTGCCCACAGCCCTTGAAAGCTCGGCGATGAGCTTCACCTTCTTTTCATCGGAGAGCCTGTCGTCCTCGGCGATGACCTGAAACGCCAGATCTTCCAGCGCGTCCCCCGCCAGCAGAGCCATAGCCTCACCGTATGCCTTGTGGCAGGAGGGCTTTCCGCGGCGGATATCGTCGTCGTCCATGCAGGGCAGATCGTCGTGGATAAGCGAGAAGGTATGTATCATCTCGATAGCGCAGGCAGGGACAAGCGCAGCCTGAACATCTCCGCCGCAGATGCGGGCAAAATCCAGCACCAGCGCAGGACGGAGCCGCTTCCCGCCCGACATTAGGGAGTACCACATAGCTTCGGTTATCTCATGCTGATAGTCGGACTCCTTTCCGCCGTAACGCTCCTTGTATCGGAGAAGGCGTGTGTTCGTCATTTCGGAATATTCGGTGAGCCTTGCCGCATTGATATCATTCATCGCCCGATCCACCTGCGTCCTTCACGGTCATCTTTGCGTTTTCGAGAGCCTTCCTGCAGGATTCCAGCTCGTTCATGCCCTGCTTGAAAGCCTCGACCGCCTTGTCCAGAGGAAGCTCGCCGCCGTTTAACTGACCGATGATATCCTCCACCTTTTTTACAGAATCTTCATATGACATATTCTTTCCTCATTTCTATTCAATTACAGCATTTCTTTCCCCGTCGGAAAAGCGAATGCATACCCTGTCCCCCGCATTCACAGCCTTTGCGGAGGATATGATACTGTCGTTCTTATAAACTGCGGAATATCCCCGTGCCAGCACCTTAAGGGGGCTGAGCGCGTCCAGCTGTGCCGCCAGATGAGCAAGCCTTTTGTTCTCCGAGGAAAACCGCAAATCCATAGCCGCAGCCAGTCTTTTTCCGCAGTCGGATATTTTTTCTTCAAGAGTCCTTATCCGATTTTCGGGAGAAAGCAGTTCCAAGTGCTTCTGCATGCCGTCCAGCTGCATTTCCAGATCGTCGGCATATCTTTCGAAGGATAAGGTAAGTTCCCTTGCGAGAGCGTCCATATCCGCCAGCAGCTCGGACATTAAAGGCACAGCCAGCTCCGCAGCCGCAGAGGGAGTAGGCGCCCGCAGATCAGCCGCAAGATCGGCGATAGTAGTATCTGTCTCATGACCCACCGCAGAGATCACGGGCGTGCTGCAGTTATAAATTGTGCGTACCACGTCCTCGGAGTTGAACGCATTAAGGTCCTCAAAGGAGCCTCCGCCCCTGCCGCAGATAATAACATCGCAGCCGCTGATATCGGCAAAATCCAGAGCGTCGCAGATAGATTCGGGAGCGTCCCGTCCCTGCACCATGCATGGGAAGAGCACGACCTCCGCCGCAGGATATCTCCGTCCGATGATGTTGAGCATATCCCGCAGAGCCGCTCCCTCGCGGGAGGTGACAATGCCTATCCTTGCGGGATATTTGGGTATGGGCTTTTTGTGTTCCTCTGCGAATATCCCCTCGGCGGCGAGCCTGTTTTTAAGCTGCTCCGCCGCAAGATAAAGCGCCCCCGTACCGTCGGGGAGCATGTCCGAAACGTACAGCTGATATACTCCGTCCCGTTCGAACACCTCCACATTGGCGGTAACATAAACGCTCATGCCGTCCTCGGGCATAAAGGGCAGCGCCGAAGCGTATCTGCTGAACATGACAGCCTTAACGGCGCAGCCGCCCTCTTTGAGGGTAAAGTAGAAGTGCCCTGTTTTTCTGTAGTTGACAAAGTTGGAAATCTCGCCCTTGACGATGATATTCCGGAAATTCTTGTCTCCGCGGAAAACAGACGCAGTGTATGCGTTCAGCTGGGAGACCGTTACGGTTATTGACATTTCATTACTCCGTTCGAAAAAGCCGCAAATAGTGCCGTACCCGCCGCGTTGTCGCAGGAGAACCCGGGAGCCGCAAAGTAAGTGTTTTCATATCTGTCGGCAATATATTTCCTTATATATTTGTTGGACATGACTCCGCCCGCATAAAGCACGGGGAGCTGTCCCTTTTGGGAAAAGGCGTATTCGGTCATTTTAGCGGCGGAAGCAGCCACCGCATACTGACACGCAAGAGCGATATCCTCATGGGCAGCGCCCTCGGAGAGCATTTTCCCGAATTTATTTTCAAACCCCGAAAGACAGCAGCTGCCGTCCTTCATAACGGGTCTTACATTCATTTTTGAAGGGTCTGCCGTGCTTTTCTCCGCCAGCCTTTCAAGCTGAACGCCGCACGGGAACTTAAGTCCCAGCATAACGCCCGTCCTGTCGATGAGCTGACCGCCCTTCAGATCGAGCGACGCGCATATCTCCGACACGGACAGTATATCCTTCTCATCGGGCGAGCAGTACAGACAGTCGGTAGTGCCGCCGCTTATGTGGAAGGCGATGAAATTCTCCGACAGCAAATCGAGCCTGTCCGCAGAATAAAGTGCCGCTAAGATGTGACCTATCTGATGACTGGTCTTGAAAACGGGAACGCCGAGAAATCTGCCGAGATTGTCGGCAAGTCCCTCCCCGCATAAAAAGCAGGGCATGTAGGAGCCGTCGATGTTCCTCGGACGATATGATACTCCCACAGCGGAGATGGTCTTAATGTCCGTCCTGTCGGCAAGCGCGGCTATGACCTTGGGCAGCTGCACCGTGTGATGAAATACAGCGTCGCTCTGACGAAGTCCGCAGCCGCCCTCCTTCACGGGCAGCATCAGCTTCTCACGGACGACCGAGCCGTCGGAGCTGTCGTATATTGCGGCGGAGGTAGTGTAGTTGCTGGTATCTATCCCCAGAAAGCGAGCCATTATGCCTTTGCCTCGACCGACTCGGCGAATCTTCCGAGAACGCCGTTAACGAACTTCACATCTGCGTCGAAGCCGTATTTTTTCGCAAGATTGACCGCCTCGCTGACAGCCACATTGGTAGGCACCTTGTCGTTGTGCTTTATCTCGTAGACAGCAAGTCTTAAAACGGCAAGGCTGACCTTGGATATCCTGCCTATCTGACGTTTTTCGCTGTATGAGGAAATGATGCCGTCCAGCTCGTCAAGATTATCATAAACGCCCCTGAACACCGAGACGGACACCTTGTCAAAATCCTTTTCATCGACAGAGCCCTCGCCGAAGTCGAAAATCTCGGCTTCCTTTGCTGACTTGATTATCTCATCGCAGGACTCCTCCCTGCGGAAAATCTTTTCAAATACGAGGATAAAGGCTGCCTCACGAATTAAACTTCCCTTTTTCATTTTCAACTATCCTTTCAAAAAAATCACGCAGAAAAGCAAGCCTGTGAGAAATATCCCAAAGCCTGCTTTTCCGTATACTATCATTCATTGCATGATATACAGCTGTAAGGAGCGACAGTATCACGGCTTCGGCCAAGCGAATTGCAAAGCCTATGCGCCGTAAGCCGCGATGCCCTCGACCCTGACGTTCACTGCGCCGATAGCGATCCCCATCATGGACAGGATATCGTCGCGGACCTTTTTCTGTATGTTTTCGCAGACATTTTTAGCCTTGCAGCTGTAGGTGAGCTTAACGCTCACGGTGACCTCGGGGAACTCCGAAGTGAGGTCCATAACAACGGGCCGCTTGCCGAAAAGTCCGCCCACTCCGTCGACGCTCATAACGGCATTTTTAATGACCGCCTCGATAACGTCCTCGGATATCTTGAGACTTTTTATACCTGTCTCCGTTTTCTTATCCATGTTATTTCATTCCTTCCGAATTCGAATAATATGTAATGCAGAAATAACTGTAAATTAATTACAGATAAAATCAAAAAACAATTCACATTACTATTATAACAAATTTTTTCAGATAAAACAACTACTTTACCTCAAAAATTCTGATATTTTCCGAAGAAATTGTCACCTCACTTAACAATATATCCTTTATCTTAGCTGCATCCTCGGGAGTAAGCCCGTCTGTGCGGACAACAATGTTTGCAGTCTCGCCGTCCAGGTAGACAACGCAGTCCTCAAAGCCCTGAGCCTTCACCAGAGATTCTATCTTAGCCTCGCTCTCGGAGAGCTGGGTAAGATTAACAGCCTCGGCGGTATAAGCTGCGTCCTCCTCGGAGGAGATATCCCCGCCGTTAAGCATAGCGGAAAGAGTCTCGACCGCCTCATCGCGGGAGGTCATGCGTGAAAGCCTTGCCTGTGAGAAGTAGTCTATCTCATCGGCGGAGCCTGTGTTCACGTAAGCGGCGTCGCCGTAGTTGACTGTCTTTGAGTCTGCGGCAGCGGCGGTATCCTCGGCGATGCTTTTTTCCGCAGAGGAGAAGGCGTAGTTCATGTAGACTGCAATTCCCAGTATAAGGGTAAGGCAAGCGAGAATGATGTGTTTTTTTCCGATTATCAAGGTTGGTTTTCTCATAGTATCATTTCCTTTCTTAAATAAGATTTATTCCATTTTCACCACGCATATGCGGTTTGAGGGCAGACCCAGCGCCACGGAGACAGCCTCATAGACCTTTTCGCAGACCCGTGTATCGCCGCCGCCCTCGCATACGATGACCGCTCCCGTAACGGCGGGAGAATTGACCTTGGTAATTATCCCTCCTTTGTCGGCGATAACGTACTCACGCTGCTGTCTGTCGGCGGAGGTATCGGTCTCCTCGGCGTATACGTACTCCTCCGTCGAGGACAGCGTTATCATCACGTTTACATCTCCCACCCCCTGTATGCTTGAAAGAATTTCCGCAAGGCGCTTTTCCAGCTCCTCCTCGTAGGCGCCGTTCTGACTGAAAGCCTCTGTGTCGGAGGACTTCTCGGGAGAATCATCACTGCTGCCGCCCGAAAAGATTATCAGCAGCATGCCGAGCACCCCGACAGCGATCGCCCCGCAGATGAACCTCTTGTTTTTGGGAAGCTTTTCAATAAACTCCCTGATCTTATCCATTTTCATCAGCCTGCCTTTTCACATAGATAGTCACGTCCTCTCCGACAGCATTTTTAAGAGCCTCCACAGCGCAGACATAATCGGAATAATAATCCGAAAGACTTGCTGTGACTTCATTAATATATATGCTGCCGTTTTCGGAAATATCAATCACGGAGGAAACTTCCGCACCGGAAACGCCGTTTTCTTTGAGATAGTTTTCCAGAGTGCGGTCAAGATTTGCTTCCGCCGCGGATATGAAATAGTCGTCTGCGCTCGCGGCGGTATTCTCGGCTATCTCGGCGGAGCCTGCGGATATTTCGGTCAGGTCGGAAAAGTCCCCCTTCATCAGCCCTCTCGCCGCCGTGATGATGAATATCGCTCCGAGAATAAGCTTGAGCTGTCCCTCGCATTTCCCGTCGGGAGCAGCCATTCCCAGCGCCGCCGAGATGATCGAGATAAAGCAGGCGGAAAGTATAATGCTTTTTATCGTTTCCATATTGTCCCCTCTTATGACGGATTCTGTACCATGAGTATCCCCGTGGAGATAATGAGCATTGCCCCGAAGCAGAGCAGTATCCCCAGCGCCATGCCTATGACCGACGAGGTGTTTTTCAAGAGCTTTACCAGCCTGTCCTGACCGAGTATATCGGAAACGGCACAGCCGATGTTGACCGCAAGATATAAAGCCGCCGTCTCCAGCGCGGGAGGAAGAATTGTAAGAGCAACAGCCGCAATGCCGTATATCCCCGCAGCACCGCGGAGCAGTCCCAGACAGGAGCGCACCGTCCCGTAGGTATCGGACAGCGCCCCTCCCACCACGGGGATAAAATTCGATACCGCAAGCTTAGCCGCCTTAACGCCAATGCTGTCGGCGGCGGTGCCCAGGCTGCTTTGCAGTGAGGTCATTCCCGTGAAAATCGTCATCACCGCCACCATGATGAAGCTGCAGCACTTGTTTATCAGCGAGGTGATGCTCCCCAGAGAAAACTGCGTGTTTATGCCGTCTGCGATGCCCAGCGCCATGCAGGAGGACATCAGCGGAAGCATGATATTCGAAGCCAGCTGGACCGCTCCCTCCGCCGCGCCGATAAGGGTCATGTTGTATACTGCCGCACTTGTGACCGCTCCCGAGGAAGCGGCTATCCCCGCGTACACGGGAACATATGCCAGCATGAACACTCCCCCCGCCTTGATGGTAGCAGCGATGTTGTTGAGACATTCCGCCGCAGGCACCGCCACCACAGCCGACGTGACCATAACGGATATCATTCCGTAAACAGTTTTCAGCCTGCTGTCGGGGACGGTATCGGAAAAGGACGACACCGCGGAGGACAGCACAGCGGCGGCGATAATAAGTCCGAGAGTCTTCATGGGATATTTCAGACTGTCCCCGAATTTCTGAAGAATGCAGCTTATGACCTCCCCGAAGGATATCTCGGTAAACTCCCCCGCATCGTCCATAGTCACGCCGTTTTCGGAGAGTATCTCCCCCGCTTCATCGGGGACTGCGGAGTATATGCCGCTGTCGTCGATATCCATTGAAGAGTAAAGGTCGGCGGGGTCGATGTCTGCATAGCCGCCGTCGTTTTCCTCCGCCGAGCAGCATATCCCCGAAAATAAGCCTATTATCAGTATAAGAACTGCCGTAACTGCCGATTTTTTCATACGTTCCACTATCCTATCAGTCCTGCGGCGATGTCCGCAATTTTTTCCAGAAGAGGCAGTGCCATGACTGCCAGCGTTATCCTCCCCGCCGTTTCCGCCTGAACAGCTAAGGTATTTTCACCGCTGTCGCGGCATATCCCCGCGGCAAGTCCCGTGAGAAAGCACACTCCCACCGACTTGTACAGGATATTTATGTACTGCTCGTCCGCGCCTGTCCTTTCGTACAGAGAGTTGATAAACTCCACCAGCGGAGAAAGCGCCAGCACGGACAGCGAGGTGATGATGACGGCTGCGGCAGTGGTTATCATCACGCCGTATTCCCTGCCCGTCTTGTCGAATATGCGGCAGATGACCGCCGCCGAGATGCAAAGTCCCGCAATAGCCGAAAGCTTCATGATATCCTTCCTACAGTCCGAAGGCGGCTCTTATGGTGTCGAACAGCTCCGATATCTCGTTGATGATAAGTCCCAGCACCACGATAAGTCCCGCGATAGTCACCATAAGAGCCTGCTCGTCCCGCTCCGCCTTTTTCAGCAGAAGATTCAGCACCGCCACGATTATTCCTATCCCCGCTATTTTGAATATGAGATCAATTTCCATAGCTATCAGTCCTTTACTTTTGCATTCATATCAGTATAACAGCGGCGAAAAGTCCCACTGTCACTCCCAGCATACGATACAGCTTACCCTTTTCTCTGCGCTCCCTGTCAGCCTCGGCGATAAGCTCCCGAAGAGCGTCCCTCTTAGCCGAGAGCCCCTCCAACTGACCCTGAACATCGGTAGAGCCCAGCATTTCTCCCAGCTCCTCGAGGATAGCCTTTTCCTCCGCCCGCATGTATTCGGGAGGAGCATTTTCCAGACAATCTCTCCAAGCCCCGCGGATATCGGTTCTGCCGCCGTCAAGCTGCCTGTTTATGTCAGCCAGAAAGGAGAGCCTTCCGAGCCGCTTGTCCTCGGCGGCGGCGCAGATGATGTCCTCCAGCGGAGAAGCGGACTGCCGTATAAGGGCGGCAGCCTTGCCGATAAAGCGGTCTATCTCACAGAGCACAGCATACCTGCCCGAAAGCCTGTCAGCCATTGCCGCCCCTGTCATTGCAGACATTATCACTATCAGAATTATTCCTATGCTTTTCATAATATTCTCCGATGTTCACTATCTTTTCCACCGAGCAGTTCTTCACAAATGCGGAGTATTCAAAAACTCCCATTTTAACGAGCTTACGGATATTTTTCCTGCGGAAGATATCCATGGGAGAACCTCCGTGAACGGTAGCGGCGATGTTTACTCCACAGCCGAAGGCGGACTCAATGGCGGCAATATCGTCATTTGTTCCTATCTCGTCGCATACGATGAATTTCGGGGACATCACCCGAAGAGCGGCATTTATGCCGTCGGGCTTGGAAAATCCGCTGAACACGTCGGTGTTGATACCCACGTCGTTTATCGGTCGTCCCCTGACGCAGGCAGCTATCTCGCAGCGCTCGTCGATAAGGGAGACGGGATACTTCGCTCCCAGCTGACGGCAGAGGTCGCGCAGGACGGTAGTTTTCCCGCTTGCAGGCTCGCCGCATATCAGTACGCTTTTCGGCTTGGATTTCATAACGTCCCTCATTATCCTGTCCGCGGCGCCGAAGCACTGTCTTGCAATGCGGAAATTTATCCCCGAGATATCGCGGACGGTCTCCAATCTGCCGCCGTTTGTGACAGCTGTGCCGCATATGCCCGCCCTGTGACCGCCCGACACGGTGATAAAGCAGCTTGCTATCTGTGCGGTGTGGCTGTGGATTGAATATCGGCAGACCGAATCGAATACCCGTCTGATATCCTCGGCGGTGACCACGATAGCCTTTGCGCCGTCGGGAGACGATCCCCCCGAGGGCAGCAGATAGAATATCCCTTTAGAGTGAACAAGCGCCGCAGGACGGCCTGTCCGCAGACGTATCTCGCGGATATCCCCGCCGCTCACCTCCGCAAGAGCGGAAGCTATCCTCTGCGGAAAATACTGAAGAATTTCACTGTCCATGCTGTTAAATATCCCCTTTCGGTAATGATTTATTTAATTCTATGACCGCGCGGGGGAAAATATTCCGCACAAACAAAAAAACCATACAGATAAAATAACGCACGATGTATTGCGCAGCGTAACTGCACAGCAATAGTTCTCCATACATATCATACCGCATTTTCGGGGAAAAGTCAAGATTTATTCGAACGTTTGTTTTAGAATTATTCCGTCATATCCAATAAGATTTTGTGTACTTTGCACAGTGCAAACAAACTGCAAAAAAAGCAGCCCGGTCAAACCCGAGCCGCGAAATGCTGTTACAGCTTATCTATCTCCTCCATAAGAGCGGATACTATCTCATTTTCGGGGACCTTCCGCAAAATCTCCCCCTTGCGGAAGATAAGTCCGCAGCCGTCGCCGCCCGCCGCACCGATGTCGGCTTCACGTGCTTCGCCGGGACCGTTCACGATACAGCCCATGACTGCAACGGTGATATCCTTGTCGATATTTCTTACCCTGTCCTCGACCTCCTTAGCGAGGGAGACCAGGTCAATTTTAGTCCGTCCGCAGGTAGGACAGGACACCAGCCGCACACCGCTGCCCCTTCCGACAGCAGATAAAATATCCTTAGCGGCATAAATTTCCTTAACGGGTTCATCGGTGAGGGACACACGTATAGTCTCGCCGATCCCGTCACAGAGCAGCGAGCCTATCCCCACGGCAGATTTGATGATACCCATTCTCTCGGTGCCCGCCTCTGTAACGCCCAGATGAAGAGGGTAAGTACAGCTTTCCGCCATAAGACGGTAAGCCCTTATCATGGTAGGCACATCGGAGGATTTAATTGAAATAACGATATCGTCAAAATCGCAGTCCTCCAGCATTTTGGCATGCCCGAGAGCGCTTTCGACGAGAGCCTCCGCGGTAGGAGCGCCGTATTTAGCAAGCAGTTCCTTTTCAAGTGAGCCCGAATTAACGCCTATGCGTATAGGGATATGGTGTTTGCGGCAGCAGTCCGCCACCTGTTTTACCTTATCCTGCCCGCCGATATTACCGGGATTTATCCGTATCTTGTCAACTCCCGCCTCGGCGCACATAAGAGCAAGTCTGTAATCAAAGTGGATATCCGCCACCACGGGGATACTTACCTTTTCCTTGATTGCAGGGATAAGCGCCACAGCGTCCCTATCGGGAACCGCGGTACGGATTATCTCACACCCCGCCCTTTCAAGCTCGGCAGCCTGTCTGACATTCCCCTCAATATCCGCCGCAGGAACGTTCAGCATAGACTGAATAAATATCTTCTTCCCGTCCAGAGTAAGCTCTCCCACTTTCACGGGCTTTATATTTCTCATATTATCACTCTCTTATTGATTTTCTGTTGGCTGTTCATTTTTTGCATGATTTGTTTGATGATATGCTTTCGGCATGATTTATTCGATGACATGCTTTCAAGTTACTTGCGATTGGCTGTTTGCTTTCGGCGGAGCAGAGCTCCGCGCATTTGAGACGCTCCGCTGTCAAATGCTGCGCCGCCCGTGACATTCTTCAAGATAATTAGTCCTTGCAGTGAATTTGCTGCCTTCCGCGTTTTTGCCACGGGCGGCGCTTAATTGCTGTTCGCCGCTTCGGCTTAGACTTACAGCATCGCTGTGTTACGTGCCGGTGGGGGATTTCGCTGTCTGCGGACAGCGACCAAAGGGCGCCGCCCTTTGGAAACCTGCAGCCTTGAAAGGCTGGCGAACTTTTTAATTCGGGCTTACTGCTTATTCGCTGTTACCCTCAGCCTCGTACCTTCCCGACCGCTCTTCACTATCCGCTAATCGCTAATCGCTAATTGCTATTCGCTTCAGCACTCACAACAGCGCTCTGATATCATTGAACGTTACCACTACCATCAGCACCATCAGCAGCGATATGCCTACAAAGTGTATCATGCCCTCCGTCTCCGCTTTCAGCTGCTTTCTCCGTATCGCTTCAATGACGAGGAATACAAACCGTCCTCCGTCAAGTGACGGCAGCGGCAAAAGATTAAATATGCCCACATTGATAGTGATGAGCATAGCCATTTCAAGCATATAACCCCAGTCGACCTTTCCCGTCTGCGCAGTGACCGACGATATCGCCGATACTATCCCGACAGGACCGCTCAGATCGTTTATGCCGTATTTTCCGCGGATAATGTCCCGCAGCGACATAAGCACGATTCGCCCGTCATAGATGAACTTGTTCACGCTGTAACGAGCAAGGTTTCCCGCCGTTATCTTCTCCGAATATACCTTAAAGTCGTAGATAAGCGTCTGCTTGCCCGTTTCGGGGTCAAGCTGAGTCTCGAATCTCACGCCGTTTAAGGTGACAAGCTCACCGTTCCGTCTCACCACAAAATCAACGAGACCGTCCTCGTCGTTGGTGAGCTCGTAGATGACGTCGTTCATAGTGAAGACCTTCAGCCCGTTTATCCTGACGAACTCGTCGCCCACCTCAAGACCGCTGACATGGCTGGGAGCGTTATCGTCCGAAAACAGGGCGATAGTGTTGGTAATGCCCTTTCCCGACACTCCGAAGAAGATAAAGGACAGGATAAAACCAAGGATAATGTTCATAAACGCGCCCGCGACGATAACTATCATTCTTTTCCATACTGCCTGCCTGCGGAAGCTGTGTTCGTCCTCGGACTCCTCGTCCTCGCCCATGGAGCAGAAGCCCCCTATCGGGAAAAGACGGATAGTGAAAAGAGTCTCCTTCCCCTGCTTTTTGAAGATGACGGGGCCCATTCCGATAGCAAATTCGCTGACAGGAACGCCGCAAGCCTTTGCCGCGAAGAAGTGCCCGCCCTCGTGGATAATGATTATTGCGCAGAATATGATTATTCCGATGATTATTGACAATGCTGTATTCATATATCGACCTCATAAAACAGCGTCACGATACGCTGTTATAGACAAATTCTCTTGCTGCGCTGTCCGCCCTGCGGACACCCTCGTATGTACTCACATCAAATGTCGGAAGAGTCTCCGCCGCCTTTTTCACAAGCTCACCTATTTTCAGGAAGGATATCCTCCTGTCGAGGAAAAGACCCACCGCCGCTTCGTTTGCGCCGTTTGCGATGCATGGACGGTCCCCGCCCGCCTTTATAGCCGAGATGCACGCCGACAGACAGTCGAAGGTGTCATAGTCGGGCTTTTCGAAGGTGAGGGTTCCGTAGTCGGTCAGCGAGAGCCGCTTTGTATCGCAGTGCAAACGCTCGGGGTACAGCAGTGCATACTGGATAGGTATCTTCATATCGGGCACACCCAGCTGTGCGATAACAGCTCCGTCATTGAACTCCACGGCAGAGTGAACCACGCTCTGCCGATGAACGACTATCTCTATCTGTTCGGGCTCCAGTCCGAAGAGCCATTTTGCCTCGATAAATTCCAGTCCCTTGTTCATAAGAGTGGCAGAGTCCACGGTTATCTTGTTTCCCATGCTCCAGTTCGGGTGAGCGAGTGCTTGCTCCACGGTGACGTTTTCCAGCTCACGCTTTGTCCTGCCGAAGAAGGGTCCCCCCGAAGCGGTAAGGATAATTCCCCTGACCTGCTCCCGTTTTTCCCCGTTAAGGCACTGAAATATCGCCGAATGTTCGCTGTCGATGGGATATATTTTCACGCCCCGCTTTTGAGCCTCGGGAATGCAGAGCTGACCTCCCGAAACGAGAGTCTCCTTGTTGGCAAGAGCAACGTCGCAGTTATTCTCAATTGCGGTAAGCGTGGGAAGCAGTCCCACCATGCCCACCACGGAATTGACCAGCAAGCCGATATCGCCGTCCGCCGCCAGAGCGCAGAGTCCCTCCATGCCGCAGAGTATCTCTGTATCGGTATCGTAGAGCAGCGCTTTCAATTCGCCGTAATATTTTTCATCGAAAATGCAGACCCTCTTCATGTGAAATTCCCGCGCCTGTTCGGCAAGCTGTCTGTAATTTTTCAGAGCCGCAGCGCATCTCACGTTGATATTATGCTCTCTGCAGACCTCCAGCGTCTGCATTCCTATAGAGCCGGTAGAGCCCAGAACAGATATAGTTTTCATATTTTGACCATGCTTTCTGTGATAAAGTCAAAGGCGTACAAAGCATGTACGCCCTTATTATATTATTCGTAATATCAGATAAATATATCAAAGAAGGTAAGGAAGATCACCATAAAAGGCACAACGAACAGCACACTGTCGAATCTGTCCATGATACCGCCGTGACCGGGAAGGATATTTCCGTAATCCTTGACGTCGTGTTCTCTTTTGAGGAGAGAAGCGGCAAGATCGCCTATCATGCCGAGAATGGACGAAAGCAGACCCACGATCGCCGCAGCGATATAGTTCACCCCGAATATTATGCCGTGAGCCGCCTGATATTTCTGATAGCACAGGCAGAATAGCCCTATAACGACAATGGTCGTTATAACTCCGCCCACAGCGCCCTCAACGGTCTTCTTTGGAGAGATATCGGGGCATAGCTTGTGCTTTCCGAGAAAAGTCCCCGCAAAGAAAGCGCCTGCGTCGGATATCCACGCAGCTGCCAGCGCAATTACTAAATAAGCTATGCCGTGGATATCGCTCATGTAATACAGACTGACCATTCCGCTCAGCGAAAAAGATACCAGTATGGTGCAGGTTATCATCTCGCACAGCTTTGCGAAGGGAAGCTTTTTATGGTCACCCACATAGCCTACCAGCATAAGTATCATAACAATGGCAGACAGAAAAAGTCTCCAGCGAATACTCGGCTCGTATGCGCAGAGAAAGGGCATAACAGCGCCGTAAATAAAGCAGCCTACGGTATGAGTTTTAAATTCCATGCAGCCGCAGACCTTAAGAAGCTCGTAAAGGGCTCCCACGATCAGCACGGCAACAGCGGCAGGAAGAACAGGCGTATCTGCAAAACACAGAACAACAATAGCCAGAGCTATTCCCACAGCTGCGGTCAAAATTCGCTTTGCCAAAATAATCCTCCATTTTTTACGCAAAAAAACACGTACAAAATAATAAAAATCAGCCGGACGGCGCCTTACACTCCGCCGAATCTGCGGTTTCTGTCGGAATAAGCCGTAAGCGCCCTGTCAAGGTCTGACACGGTGAAATCGGGCCAGAGAACGTCCGAAAAATAGTATTCGGCGTAGGCGCACTGCCATATCAGAAAGTTTGACAGCCTGTACTCCCCGCTGGGACGAATGACTAAGTCCACATCGGGAGCGTCCCCCGTGTACAGCAGACCTCCGAACATATCCTCGGTGATGTCGTCGGTGCTCATATAGCCAGACGAAACCAGCTCCGCCGCCCTTTTCGCGGCATAGACAATATCGTCCCTGCCGCCGTAGTTCATGGCAAGCATAACGGTGCAGCTGTCGAATTCGCGGGTGCGTTCCTCAATGCTTAGCATTTTCTGCCGTATAGACTCCCTGAATGGAGCCTTATCCCCGAGAAACAGCATTCTCGTTTTCCTGCGGGCATACTCCTCAGCGTCGTCGAGATACTTGTCGAACAGGTCCATAAGAGCATTGACCTCGTCGGCGGGACGTTTCCAGTTCTCGGTGGAAAACGCGTAAAATGTGACGTATTTTATACCTATCTCCCTGCAATAGTCGGCTATCTTCTTAAAGACCTCCGCTCCCGCACGGTGACCCATTTTCCGCGGGAGACCCCGCTTCTGAGCCCATCTGCCGTTGCCGTCCATGATAAATCCCACATGACGTGGAAGCTTCTCCGCTGAAATACCCATTATATCGACATGATTTCCTTTTCCTTATCGGCAGCCACATCGTCGATCTTCTCAACGAACTTGTCGGTAAGCTTCTGCATTTCCTTTTCGAGATCCTTCACATCGTCCTCGGTTATCTCGTTGTTTTTCTTCTGAGCCTTGATCTTTTCGAGACCGTCTCTGCGGACATTTCTCATAGTGACCTTGCCTTCCTCGGCGATCTTCTTAACCTGCTTAACGAGTTCCTTTCTGCGTTCCTCGGTGAGCTGGGGGAAGGTCAGACGAAGAACGTTTCCGTCGTTGGTGGGATTGATGCCGATGTCGGAGTTCTGGATAGCCTTTTCGATAAGCTTGAGGGAGGACTTATCCCAGGGCTGGATAACGAGTATCCTCGCCTCGGCAACGGATATGGCAGCCATCTGATTGATAGGAGTAGGCGCTCCGTAATAATCGACCATGACCTTATCGAGAACGGCAGGATTAGCTCTTCCCGCTCTTATGGTAGTATACTCATGTTCAAGGCTTTTAATGCATTTTTCCATTTTCTCCTGTGCGGTTTTGATATGTTCGTTCATAGCAATTATCCTTTCACTTTATGATTTATTCCCAGTCCCTGTCTATAACGAGGGTACCGATATCCCTGCCCATGCAAGCGTCGTAGATGTTATCGGGTCTTGCAAGATTGAATACGAGTATGGGGATATGATTATCCTTGCACATTGAAGCCGCGGTGCTGTCCATAACGGCGATGTCGTTCACGAGGATATCGTTGAAGCTGAGTTCGTCGTACTTCACAGCGTCGGGGAACTTGTTGGGATCCTTGTCGTAAACTCCGTCCACCATAGTCGCCTTCAGCACGATATCCGCTTCAATCTCGGCAGCGCGGAGAGTGGAAGCCGTATCGGTGGAGAAGAAGGGATTGCCCGTTCCGCAGCCAAAGATAACTACTCTGCCCTTCTGCAGATGACGCATAGCCTTGTTCCTGATGTAAGGTTCCGCCACCTCGCGCATGGAGATAGCGGTCTGGACGCGGACGTCAAGTCCTTCCGATTCAAGGATATCGGCAACTGCGAGAGCGTTCATGGTAGTGGCGAGCATGCCGATGTGATCGGCTCTTGTTCTGTCCATAGCGCCGCTGGAGCGTCCTCTCCAGAAATTGCCTCCGCCGACAACGATACCCATTTCAACGCCTGCCTCAACGCATTTTTTGATGCTCTTGCAGATCTCGGTGATAACGGAGTAATCCAGTCCTGTTTTCTTCTCGCCCGCCAGCGCCTCGCCGCTGAGCTTAAGAAGAACGCGGTTATACTTAGGTTTATTACTCATGTTGATATTCGTCCTTTCCGAGCCGTTCATACGCCGCATGTGGGGGATACGGCTCAACTGTCTGAAACAATTTGACCTGTCAGACGCGCTCCCTTTTCAATTCAAAATACATTCCTTTAACATTGTACACTAAAATCCCCGATTTGTAAAGAGTTTTTTGTAAAATTTTTCGGTTTTTACAAAAAATGAACACATACGCAAAAAAACAGATGAAATATTCCGACTGCGGTCAGTTTTTTTCCGAGAGCTTTTGTCAGATAAAATAATTCGGCTGACCGATAAAGGAGAAGAAGCGGTGTTGTCATAAATAGTGCGTACTCAATAACTGCCCGAAGGGCTGTTATTGGCTGAAAATCAAAGAGATCACCCGTGAAACGGACAGATAAATTTCATTTTCAACAAAATATCCCGCTTTTGAGTAAATGTATCAAAAACGGGATATATAGTGTGTACCCAATAACTGCCCGAAGAGCCGTTATTGGCTGAAAATCCTGTAAAACAGGATTTTCAGCGGCACAAATCAAAGATTTGTGCCGTACTGCCTAAATTATCAATTATAAATTATCAATTGTCAATTATCAGAACTTGCTGTCAAATATCTCCTCAGCCTTGTCGTTGTCGGAGGACACGGCGTAAAGCACATATTTTCCGTTGGATTTTATCACTGCGCTTTCAAGCTTGCCGCATTCCTCGGGCTTATAGTCCTTGTAATCGGCCAGACGGGCGTCCACTCTCTTCTGCAGAGCCTCCATAAGAGCCTCGACAGCATCCTCGGAGCTCATCACGAAAACCGCCGCTTCATCGGCAAAGGCTCCTGAGCCGCATATGTACATGGAATAGCTTTCCACCGTTCCGATATCGGCTTCGACGTAGTTGCCCAGCCTGTCTTCGGTGACCTCCGCCATTGAGGTCATTGCGGTCCCGGTCATTATCTCGTCCACCACTGCGGCGGGGTCTATCTCTGTCTGCTCCTGAACTGCTTCCGCAGTTTCCGTTTCGGCAGATACCGTGGTCACTTCGGCAGCGGCGTCGACCGCAGGCTCCTCACCGCAGCCCGAAAGCATGGAAACAGCTCCTATAACGGCAGCAGCTCCGATAATTGCGGGTATTCTTTTTTTCAGCATGTTATCTCTTCCTTATAAAAATTTTATAATAGTATATCATCTGACAGTATGTGAAAGTATATATGAGGATATCCTTCCGCAGGCTTCTCTTTCAAGCCTTCCGTCGGAATAATACACCTCCGGCAGCACTCCGTTTTTGTCCTTAAGCTCCGAGCATATGTCCAGATAATAAACGCCGTGACTCTCCGCAAAACCTGAAAGCATGCAGTTTATCTTATCGACAGCCGCCGTTTTTTCGGGGTCTGTATCGGGTATCAGCGACGAAACATATATCTTGCCGCTGCCCTTTGCAGACAATTTATCGGCAATTTCGCCGTAAAGCGACATTTCCGCGTCAAAGCTGTCCTCGGAGGATATATCGGGCATGATATATATTCCCTGTATCAGACCGCTTTCGGCTTTTTCATAAACCTCGTCAGACGAAAAGCTTCCGTAAAACGCATTTTCCTCCCCGATAAAGCCGTACTCCGCAAGAGCCTGCACGGTGCTTCCTCCGATAAAAATGCAGTTATTCAGATACCTCTGCGTTCTGGCAGAGCTTTCGGGTACGGGCAGAAAAGCATTCTCGGGGACAGTCTCAACGATCTCCCCGCCGTTATCATAGTATGACTCGGGCTGATTTTCATTTAAATACAGAGTAAAGCAACATATAAGGCTGGCTGCGCAGAATAAAAGGATAAACGAAATACGAAGCCTGACCTTGCTTTTCTTCTTTCTTTGTCTGACCTCCATAATATTCTCCCGCAAAGCAATGATATACAAACTATATTTAGTATACACTATTATTCTAAAAAAATCAACAGCTTTTTAGACGAAATTTTTGTGAAAATCTAAAAAAAGAATATTGCTTTTTTTTGCCTTTGCTGATATAATATCCTTGACATTACCCATCAAAGAGGTTTGATATGAAAACAAGCAGACTCATTTCGGGCGGACTTGCGCTGTTTACGGCTGCCGCAGTGCTGTGCTGCGGTATGCCCGCCGCCGCGGACAGCTCCGCCAAATATATAATGATCAGCGGAAATTCTGCCGATAAGTCGGAAAACTGCGCTTTCGGAGGAATAGGCACCGTATCGTCGGGAGCTTCTCTCAGACTTCTTGCCGACTACAAAAGCTCCTCTCCCGATGAATATTACGAGATACTTAATATCCTCTTCGGCAGGGAAAGCGGCGCGGGGCTTTCACGGATATTCGTGGAAATGGGCAGCGATATCAATTCCGTGCCCTGTGCCGAGCCCGCAGCTATGCGCTCCGCCGACGATATCCCCGATATCGCCGGAAACGCGGGCTGGCAGATAGCTGCGGACGCTCTGAAAATATCCCCCGATATCTCCGTGGGAATGGTCCGCACCGAAGAGCCACGCTTCGTCGCCGACGCCTTCGCAGAGAGCCGCACCGAGGGTCTTGAGACCTGCTACAAATGGTACAAGTCCTGCATCGAAGCCGTTTACGATACCTACGGCATAAGGCTTGACTACATCTCCGCCAACTCCGACGACGATGACAAGCTTGACGCAGAACAGATAATATATCTCTCCGAACGGCTCAAAAGCGAGACCGACTGCCGCTACGACTACAGCGCCATAAAAATAGGCGTGACCGTTACGGGCGGACAGTCCGCCGCAGAGCTTGCAAAAAATGAAAGGCTTATGGAGGTCATCGACGTTATAGACTGCCGCAGTCTGTCCGAGGACTATTCATCGTTACAGTCTGCCGCACATAAATACGGCGCGGAGCTGTACGGTCTGGGCTGCAGCGCCCCGTCGGACATCACCGTCCCGTCGGCGGACAATACTCCCCTTGACTTTGCGGAGAAGCTTATAAACATGTACTGCAGCGGCGGGATAACAGTCTCTGCGGCAACACCTCCCGCAGCCGCTTACTACTCGGGGACAAAGTATTATCCCGAGGGTTTTATAACCGCGGATACTCCCTGGAGCGGTCACTACACCGTCAATGCTGGACTCTGGGCTGCTAAGCATTTCACCCGCTTCGCCGAGGACGGCTGGCTGTACGTAAAAAGCGGCTGTCAGCCCGACTGCTGCCTTACTCTGACCGACCCCGAAAGCGGCGATTATTCGGTCATCATCGTCAACAACAGTTCCGAGGAAAAGCTGTTCCGATTCGGTACGGCGGATATCGGAGAATATTCCTCCGACTTAAACGTCTGGCTGTCCGACTTTGCAGAGGGCTCATATATGCAGAACAGGGGGACTATATCCCCCGAGACCGCAAACGGCAGCGCTATGTTCGAATACACTCTGCCGCCATACTCACTGGTAACTCTCACCACGACGGACAGCTCTCCCGAATACTCGGAATACTGCTCAGCCGACGATGTGCGGCTCCCGCTGCCCTACTCCGACGATTTCGGCTGTTCCGAAAAGGAGCTCTCCGCAAGAGGAAGGCTCCCCATGTACATAAACGTGCAGGGCGGAGCTTTTGAGGTGTGGGACGGCAGGCTCGTCCAGACTGTTTCCGATAATGCAAAGCCCATAGATTCGCCATTTTCGTCCACTCCCGCTCCCGCAGCTTCCATAGGCGACGACAGCTGGGCGGATTATTCCCTTTCCGCTAAGGTGCGCCTTGCTTCGTCGGCGGAGAATAATTACGCGGGCATCGGCATAAGATACAACACCTCCGTCGGGGACGGCGCTTTTTCGGGATATTCCCTGCTGATATACGGCAGCGGGAAATGGTCGCTGCGCCGCGGGAGTGAGGTCATGACCGAGGGCGTGATAAAGGACTTCTCCCCCGCCGCGGAATATCGGCTGACCGTCTCGGCACAGGGACGAAGCATCTCCGCTGCAATAAACGGGGAGGAAATATTCTCCGCCGAGGAAGAGGGCAGCTATATCGGCTCGGGACGGCTCGCACTCTACAGCGCTTACTGCGGCAACAGCTTCGATGACCTTTCCGCAGTGCCGCTTGGAGACGCTCCCTATGTTGACCGAATTGATTCCTCGGATGACAGGCTGTCTTACAGCGGCAGCTTCTTCCACGACTATCCCTCATACACATATTACGGACATTCCCGCGCCGTCTGCGATACGAGGACGGCTGTCTGTACGGGAGTTGAGACATTCAGCAAAGGAGGATTCGTTTACACGGGCTTCTCCGACTCGGAAAGCGGAAAAATGGCACGCATACTGTACGACGGCAGCAGCGCGCTGTACCTGTACGGCAGCTTCACCGACAGTCTGACCGTTTCCCTGGACGGCTCGGTGATATCCTCGGTACAGTCCGACAGGATAGTTATCCCGCCCGTTTCGGGACATGGCATGCATACAGTGCTTATCTCCGACGAAAGCAATGCGGAGATAGACTTCATCTGCACATCGGCACCTGCGGAAAAGGGCAGCATTGCCTTTGGATTTACGGGGACAGGCTTCGCCCTCGTTGGTGAAAATGCATGCAGTGCCCTTATTGACGTGTACATCGACGGAGAGCTTTACGAGGAAAACATCGTCACTCCCGTTTCATCGTCGAGACAGTGCTTTTACAGCCTGTCGGGGCTTGACTATTCCGCTCACACCGCGGAAATAAGGGTCAAAGGTGGAGCGCTCTCTCTGGACGCCGCCGAGACTTACACCAAAACAAAGCTTATCAGCGAATCGGATAATCCGAAGGCGGACTTCCCGCCGCCTGTTTACGAAACAACAGCGTCGGCTGTCACCGAAGCGCCGACTGCCGAGACCGTGACCGAGGCTGCCGCTTCCGAGACTGCGCCCGAAAAGTCGGACAGCCCGCGGGGCATGAGATTTTTCATCATCTTTCTGATATCGGCGGCAGCGGGCGTTATCGTATACCTGATAATGCCGAAGGATAATAAATAATGTGTCGGAAAAATATATCAATTGTAAAATTTTTGATTATTCTTTATTTTGGTATATACACTTTCACTGTTATATGATATAATGAATTTGTATGCGAAAAATCAACGCTTCAAAAATGTCAGTTATCGAAAGGAAAAAATAGATATGAATATGGATTTTATCAGAAAGCTTCCTATACCCAAGGAGGTCAAGGAGCAGTTCCCTGTTCCCGAAAAGGCAATGGCTCTTAAGAAGCAGAAGGACGAGGAGATAAAAAAGGTCTTCTCGGGCGAATCGGATAAGTTTCTCCTTATAATCGGTCCCTGCTCCGCCGACAGGGAGGACGCAGTTATGGACTACATACAGCGCCTTGCAAAGGTCCAGGAAAAGGTCAGCGACAAAATAATCATAATTCCCAGGATCTACACCAACAAGCCCAGAACGACAGGTCTCGGCTACAAGGGCATGATACATCAGCCCGACCCCTCCAAGGCGGAGGATATGCTGGAGGGTATCGTCGCTATCAGAAAGCTCCACACAAGAGCTGTCGTTGAGACAGGCTTCGTATGTGCAGATGAGATGCTCTACCCCGAGAATCACAGATATCTTTCCGATATCCTCGGATATGTTGCGGTTGGCGCACGCTCCGTTGAGGACCAGCAGCACAGGATAGTTGCCAGCGGTCTCGATATCCCCGTCGGCATGAAGAATCCCACAGGCGGCGATATCGGCGTAATGCTCAACTCCATCACCGCCGCTCAGAGCAGCCACACCTTCCTCTACAGAGGCTGGGAGGTACGCTCTAAGGGCAATCCCTACGCTCACGCTATCCTGAGAGGTCTCGTGAACGACCACGGTCAGTCTATCCCCAACTATCACTACGAGGATCTTATCGGTCTGTACGAGAAGTACGCTCAGTCCGGTCTGGAGAACATGGCTGTTATCGTGGACTCCAACCACGCAAATTCGGGAAAGAAGTATCTGGAACAGGTGAGGATATGCAACGAGGTGCTCCACTCCTGCCGCCACAGCGCAGATATCAAGAAAATGGTCAAGGGCTTCATGATCGAAAGCTACATTGAGGACGGCGCTCAGAAGGTATGCGACGGCGTTTACGGCAAGTCCATCACCGACCCCTGCCTCGGTTGGGAAAAGTCCGAGGAGCTTATCTACACTATCGCAGATCAGCTGTGATTATAAATTATACTCCGCCGGTCTGTTTCATAAGGGAACAGACCGGCTTTTTTATCTTCTACAAATGCGGAAAGGAGCTGTTTTATGAAAGATCTTACCGATATTTTCTCAAAGGCAATTGAACGCTCGGCAGAGTACCGCCCCGAAATGATTGCGGGAAGGCTCGGCAGACTTTATGACATCAACTGCTTGACGGAAGACGATTATGCAGACAATAACTGGTATCTCATAAGCAAACGCCCGATAAAAAGCACCGAAGACCTTTACGGCTATCTGTCCTGCAGATACCCCGTGGCTTTGCTGACGAAATACTGTCCTAAAAATATTGCCGCATTTCTTGATTTCAGCAAAATATTGCTCACCGATTTTGAAGAGCCTTTATCCTGCGATGAAAATATTCTGAAGCAATATGTCCCAGACAGGCATGTGTTCGATGAAGGCTTCCTGGACGGCTGCGATTACTCTTTCGACGATGAACGATACCGTATGGTGCTGTTCCGTCTTGAAGGCAAGGGCAAGCTGTACATAGACTCGGGCAATTTTATGTTTGACGAGATAAAATGAATATCCCCCTCGGATACGCTTTCCGAGGGGGATATAGTTTATTTACGAGGTCATTCCTTCACCCGTCCGTTTTCAAGAATAATTGTCTTTATGCCGTATCACGCACATTCCGGCGAATGCGCTGCCTGTTGGAAAATATGCCCCGGGAATATGTTCTTACTTAGCCGATAAAACTATAAAAACAACGCCATAGTGCCCATGACAAATAATGTCATAAATACTATGGCGTAATTCTTTTAGAAAAACCTTGTCTGTCCCCTTACTCTCCATAGCTTTCGATCTCAGCCGCATATGCCGCTGTGCTCTGCGCTCTGACTGCGCTCTTCTTTGAATTCAGCTCGTATACACCGTCGGAGTTCTTTCCGCTCAGCATCAGATAATACTCCTCGCCCTCAAAAATGGTACTGTCAAACAACGCTGCACTGAATGTGGCAGGTGCCTTGCCCTTTTTGGTCTCCAGAAGAGTACACTCATATATGCCGCTGCCGCTCATATAGTCTCCCGTGCGCTCCCCGACCTTTACCTTCACGATGATCTTCGCGTCGTCCATAAGGTCATAGACTGTTCCGCTGCGGATATAATCTTCGTCAAGCACCGCCGTTGAGGGCACCGTATCGGTATACTGGGTCAATACCGTCACAGTTTCGGGAAGTCCGCCCATTTCCTCGCCCATTACGGTCATTCCCGTGATATTGTTCCGCTTGTCGGCTGTGATGATGATATCGTAGTTGGGGGTATACTTATCGTGAGCATAGTACACCGAGATATCCCTGTCCAGATACAGAACATACTTTGTGCCCGAAACAAGCTCCGCGCCGAAATCCTCCGAAGCCGTCACATAGAAGAAACTGCCCGTTATGCTGCCCTTTATCATTCTGACTACCGAGAATTTATACTCGCTGCCCACCTTGCCCTTGTACTTCGCAAGGACGATACAGTCGCTTTCCGCAGTGCACTGCTCAAAGCTGAATCCCGCCAGCGGGTCTGTCTCCGCATAGGCACCTATGGGCACCGCAGTCAATGCTATCACCGCAGCCATGACCGCAGCCGCAGCCGATACCGTTATTTTCCTTTTCATGATAGATGGTCACTCCTTGTAATAATTCCGCTGCCGCTCCTTTGATATTCTCTATATACTAATGTATTCACAACTGCAATTTTTTTCATTTTGCTCACAATTTTGTATACTTGCACAAAAATTCCCGCTCAAATTGCAGTTATTATTCAAAATCTTCCGGAAAACCCTGATTTTTTGCTATTGCGGAATTGCTGTATCTGACGTCCGAGGTCACTTCCTTTATCACCCTGATGAAATCGGGGAGCGTTACTTCCTCGGTGATACCCTCAAGCTCCGCTTCTATTGACGCGTATCTGTCGGAAAAGGGATACTCGTCCATTTCAAGGGTCTTGCCGTCATACACGAAGATGCGGCGGCGCTTTATTATCTCGGTCAGCGAAGGGTCCGCTTCCTTTTTCAGATGTTCGTACTCCTCGGCGGATATCTCCCTTTCGTTTTCCTCGCGAATGCCGTGATCAATGAAGCGCTTCTCCGTATAATAGCAGGTGACATTCCCGTCGGAAACTATCCTGCGCACTCTCCGCTGGATATCCGGGTCCGTTCGCACCAGATAGGTCTGCACGATATCCCACACCCGCTCGCCTGCTATTTCTCCCTTATATTTTTCGATGAGAAATTTCCGCTCTATTTCCTTTCCCGACTTTTCCATGAGTATCCTCCGTACACATATTTTCTCATTTAAGTATAGCCGAATTTTGTTTCTTTTTGATTAACATCTTATTAATTTGTGATTAACTATCGACAGATACGTCATTTTCCCTGCTTTTCGGACAAAAAATCGGACGGAAGACGCATCTTCCGCCCGAAATAATGTCTGCTCAACAACCGAAAAAGCGCGTAGAAGCTTTGCTTCGGAGCACTTTTTCGGGTGTTGGGTGCAAGGATTTTTGGCGTTTCAGCCAAAAATCCTTGCACCTTGCCGCCCGTCAGCGGCGGCAAAGCAGACATTAATCAGGTAGTACGGCACAAATCTTTGATTTGTGCCGCTGAAAATCCTGTTTTACAGGATT
>JALEMR010000030.1 GCA_022768245.1 Oscillospiraceae bacterium | reverse complement strand
TTATCATCTATCTGTTCCCCTATCTGATACTTATCGGGATAATTATTGCAATAATCATCGCGATACGCAAAAAGACAAGATCACGCCGTGCGGAAAAGGCTGCAAAAGCGGCAGCTGCGGCTGTGCGGATGAATTATCCTCAGAATACCTACTATTCTCCCGACAAAGCGGCGCCTGTGCCGAATACTCCCGGTGAGCCCATCACTCCCGGAGAAAATGCGGCTTCTGAAAACACCACCGATGAGACCTCTTCGGATAATAAATAATATATAGTGCGTACTCAATAACTGCCCGAAGGGCAGTTATTGGCTGAAACGCCAAAAATCCTTGCACCCAACAACCGAAAAAGTGCTCCGAAGCAAAGCTTCTACGCGCTTTTTCGGTTGTTGAGCAGACATTATATAAGCGCTCACGCTCGTACAGCTTTTGTACGGGCGTGAGCTTTTATTATATGCAGCTTCCAATCACCAAATCCGACCTGCGGCATAAAATGAAATAACGCAGCAATGCGCAGGAAAACACCTAATCAAAAAGGAGCTGCTTATGTATAACAACTATAACAATAACTGCTCTCAGTGCAGGGATATGATAGTCCCCGAGGGCAGATTTCCCGAACATACTCCCATTGGCATGGCTTACGTCCCCTTTCAGCAGTGGGAGGAACCCTACCCCGAAAACAAAGCCCTGGAAGAAGGGACTATCTTCCCGTCCCTCAATCTGAAATTCTACGGCAGAAAGATAAGCGATTGATTGGAGAGGTTCACCATGCAGAATAACAACAATCTGCTGACAGCCATACAGATGTACGATTTCTATCTGTATGACCTGCAGCTTTATCTTGATACTCACCCCACCTGTCGGAATGCTCTTGCGGCGTTCAACAAGTACCGCAGGCTCCGCAGCGAGGCTTACGAGCTTTACGCAAAGAAATACGGTCCGCTGACTCCCTCTCAGTCGTCCTCCGAGGACTGCTTCGAGTGGGCAGAGGGTCCATGGCCATGGGAAAGGAGTGACGGCTGATGTTCGCTTATGAAAAAAAGCTTCAGTATCCCGTTTCCATAAAGCGGCCGAATGCTAAGCTGGCAAAGGTCGTAATTACCCAATTGGGAGGTCCGGACGGCGAACTCGGAGCGTCGCTCCGCTATCTGAGCCAGCGCTACACAGCGCCTTATTCGCAGGTCAAGGGACTGCTCACTGACATAGGCGTGGAAGAATTATCCCACGTAGAAATGATATCCACCATAGTTTACCAGCTGACAAAGGATCTTTCCATAGACGAGATCAAAAAGAGCGGGTTTGACACCTACTTCGTGGACCATACTACGGGAATTTATCCCATTGCCGCGTCGGGAGTGCCTTTTTCGGCGTCTATCTTCCAGTCCTGCGGGGATATCCTGACCGACCTTACCGAGGATATGGCGGCAGAACAAAAAGCCCGCACAACCTACGATAATATCCTCAGATTATCCGACGACCCCGACGTCAGCGATGCGATTCGTTTCCTCCGCCAGAGGGAAATCATACATTTCCAGAGGTTCGGTGAGGCTCTCCGTCTCGCGCAGGAAAAGCTGAACTCAAAGAACTTTTACGCCTTCAACCCCGAATTCGACGGGAGAAACAACAAAAGATAACACCGCTTACACGCAAAACAGCCGAGCTGATCGTCAGCTCGGCTGTCTGTATGTGTCTGAATATTCTGTCAATCCTCAACTACGAGAGTGTAATCCTTGCCGAGGTTGATCGTTATTGTTCTCTTCTGATTCTTTGCTGCGTCAACTGTGATATAGTCCATATCGGAGGTGTAGGAATACACATAGGAACGTGCCTTCGTCAGCATATACTGTCCCGGTTCGCACTCGATGACTATCTTCACGCCGTTTTCGTTCTCGTGAACGTGGATAAAAGCATTAAGGCAACACCGCACGACAAAAAACGCCCCGGGCAGTTATTGAGTACGCACTATTTAGTGTCTGCTCAACAACGGAAAAAGTGCGTAGAAGCTTTGCTTCGGAGCATTTTTTCTGTTGTTGGGTGCAAGGATTTTTGGCGTTTCAGCCAAAAATCCTTGTACCTTGCCGCCCGTCAGTGGCGGCAAATGCAGACATTAATCAGGTAGTACGGCACAAATCTTTGATTTGTGCCGCTGAAAATCCTGTTTTACAGGATTTTCAGCCAATAACTGCCCTTCGGGCAGTTATTGAGTACGCACTAATTATCACTTATCAATTATCAATTTTTTAAGCCTTTCCATAGCTTCCTTAGTGTTCTCATGAGTATTGAAAGAGGTCAGTCTGAACCAGCCCTCGCCGTTCTTTCCGAAGCCTTTGCCGGGGGTGCCTACTACCTGTATCTCATGGAGCATATAGTCGAAGAATTCCCAGCTGCCCATGCCGTTCGGGCATTTCAGCCAGATGTAGGGGGAGTTCTTGCCGCCTGTGTACTTGATGCCGCACTCGTCCAGAGCTTCTCCGATAATGCGTGCATTCTCCTGATAGTATTCGATATTGGCTCTTGTCTGCTTCATGCCCTCCTCGGAGAATACCGCCTCTGCGGCTCTCTGTACGGGATAGGACACGCCGTTGAACTTGCTTCCCTCACGGCGGTTCCACAGCGAGGCTATGCTTATCTCTTCGCCCTTGGAGGTCTTCATGACAAGCTTATCGGAAATGACGGTATAGCCGCATCTCATGCCCGTAAAGCCCGCAGTCTTGGAGAGGGAGCACATTTCGACAGCACACTTCTCCGCGCCCTCGATAGCAAAAATGGAGCGGGGAACGTCCGCATCGGTGATGAATGCCTCGTATGCGCTGTCGTATATGATAACAGCGTTGTTTTTCAGAGCATAGTCCACCCAGACCTTAAGCTGGTCTCTTGTATAAGCCGAGCCCGTGGGATTGTTTGGGGAGCAGAGATAGATGATATCCGCATGAACGTTTTCATCGGGCATTGCGGCAAAGCCGTTTTCCTCGGTGCAGTCGGCGTAGATTATCTTTCTGCCGCTCATAACGTTTGTGTCCACGTAAACGGGGTATGCGGGGTCGGTGATAAGCACGGTATTATCGCTGCCGAAAATATCGGTGATATTTCCGCAGTCGGACTTTGCGCCGTCGTTTATCCTTATCTCGGAGGGAGAAACGTTCACGCCGAAGCTCTTGTAGTAGCCCGAGACAGCTTCACGGAGGAAGTCATAGCCTGCGCCGCTGTCCTCGTAGCCGCGGAAGGTCTCCTTAACGCCCATTTCGTCCGCAGCCTTTTTCATGGCGTCCACCACAGCCTTTGCGATAGGCAGAGTAACGTCTCCGATACCCATTCTGATTATTTTTGCCGCCTTATCGGGGTTTTCCTCCGAATAAGCCTTGATTTTTTTAGCGATATCAATAAACAGATAGTTTTTCTCGAGATTCAGAAAATTTTCATTGACCTGTGCCATCGGTATCATAACCTCCTAAATAATTATCAATTATAAATCTATATTTCCGTCGAATACCTTTTCCGCAGGACCTCTCATAAGGACCTGACCGTTTTCAAGATAGGTGATGAAAAGGTCACCGCCGCGCAGATGTATGGTTATCTCTTCGCCCTGCTTACAGTGACCGTTAAGACACGCCGCCACTGCCGTTGCGCAGGCTCCTGTGCCGCATGCCCATGTCTCGCCCGAGCCCCGCTCCCATACTCTCATTTTCAGGGTGCGGCTGTCGATGACCTCTGCGAATTCGGTGTTGACCTGTTCGGGGAACAGGGGATGATTCTCATAAGCGGGACCGATGTCCTCCAGACGAAGCGTGTCTATCCCCGACGTGAATATGACCGCATGAGGATTTCCCATGGAAACCGCAGTGATATTGACTTCCTTGCCGTTTACGTCAATAGGCTTATTGATGAAGGTCTCGCCCTCTGCGTTCATAGGGATATCCTTCGGTACGAGGACAGCCTCGCCCATGTTGACCTCCACGGTCTTGACCGAGCCGTTTTCGGGGAACAGCTTAAGATATTTTATGCCGCTTAAGGTCTCGAGAGTTATCTCGGTCTTGTCGGTAAGATGATTGTCGTACACATATTTTCCGATACAGCGGGACGCGTTGCCGCACATTTTGCCCTCGCTGCCGTCGGCGTTGAACATTCTCATGCGGAAGTCCGCCTTGTCCGAGGGAGTTATCAGCACAAGTCCGTCCGAGCCGATGCCGAAATGACGGTCGCTGACTATCTTCGACACCTTCGACGGGTCGTCCACGGTCTCCTCGAAGCAGTTGACATATACATAATCGTTGCCTATTCCCTGCATTTTTGTAAACTTCATGATGAAAAGCTTCCTCCTTTACAGATACTCATAAGCCTTAAGAATATCGGTCGCCACTTTAATTAGCGGCTCCCGCAGATCCATTGCCTGCTTCTGGATATGCCTGTGAGCCTCGGGCTCCGACAGGCGCAGATACTGGATAAGCACGCATTTTGCGCGGTCGATTATCATTATCTCGTTGAGCTTTTTTTTGAGAGCAGCTGCCTTTTCCTCAGCTTCTCTGCGGCGTTTCCGTTCCGCCGTCATATACTTTACGGTCATTGTCAGCAGCGGAGGATTTACAGGCTTCGGCAGAACGATAACTCCCGTATTTTCCAGCCTTTTGAAGGCAGCGTCGGCGTTTTTCTGCGCGGCAAGGAGAATTACCGCCGCGTCCGATTCCGCCGATATATGAGCCGCAAGGGAGAGACCGTACTCGTCCTCCAGCGGAGCGGAGATGATGACCAGTCCGTATTCGCAGGGAGTATCGGCTGAAAATCTCTGCTTTACCGATGAATCCTTTCCGACCGAAACGCCGCCGTAGCCCAGCTCGCCGGACGCTCCCGAAACTATCTCCGAAAGACCGTTCAGGTTATCCTCGTTTGCGGATAATATCAGAATTTTTTCCTTATCAGCCATATATCTGCCCCCTTGCATATTATTTTCATTGTCACTGTTATTATATCATAACACATAAAGAACATTTTGTCAATACCTTTTGCAAGAAAATATTTAAATTCTTGCAAAAAGATAATTTGCAATGCAAAAATATCCCCAAAATCGTAAAAAATGTGAATTTGGACAAAAATATTACTGCAAAAATCTTTCTGTGCAGAAAATAATGCCCCGATTGACAAAAAAATATTTGTGTGTTATAATAAATTATATATTACTTATGAAAGGACGGATAGAATGAAATGCAGCAAATGCGGCGCTCAGAATGAGGATAATGAGATGTTCTGCAATTCCTGCGGCGCTGAATTGTATACGGGGGAAAACGTAAAGGAAGAAAAAAAGCCCGAAAAGAAAAGCGGTATGGCTTTCGGTATCGGAAAGGGTAAGAATAAAAAGCCGAAAAAGGCTTCTGATGATAAAAAGACAGAGGGGAATGCAGCCGAGAAAAAAACAGAGGGCAAAGCCTCCGACAAAAAGCTTTCCGCCGAGGATCGGAATAAAAAGGCTGCTCTGCGGATAAAGCTTATTGCGGGAGCTGTGGCTGTTGTCGCCGTTGTGATAGTGATAGTCATTGTCGCAGGCAGTATCGGCTCAACTAAGGGCTCGAAGATCGCGGACAAGGTGCCGCTGGGCAGAAATATCGACTACTGCATCAAGGAAACGGGTGAGGATTTCGCCTCCGCTTCGCAGTATAAGGATATGAAGTCCGTTGCCAACTTTGACTACATCTGCGAATCGGACAAGTCCGTCAATATCAGCGGTATCATCGTTCCGCAGTGGGCAGTCCTTGTCACCGAGGACAGCAGCCGTATCCTTGATACGGTGGAGTATTACGATTTCAGCTCCCTTAAAAACGGCTGGAAGGGCGAACACTCCAATATCAGATTCACTAAGGAGACCGTCTCCTACGGCATGGACGCTAAAACAGTCAACAAAACTATCGGCTTTACGCCCTACTATACAAAGAAGACCTCCGACAACAAGTCCCTGAACTGCTACAGATACTATATAGTAGACAACGACACGGGCACCGAGAGAGTTTTCAACTACTACGTAGAATTCAACGACGTAAACGGTACGGTGGTCAACGCTTACGATACTGAGATCAATTATGTAAACTATGTTCTGGGAATAAAGTGATCTATGGAAAAAACCAAGAAAAGACTGTCCCCATGGGCGATAGTCCTGATATCGGGCTTCGCCCTGTGTGCAGTCCTTAATATCCTTGCGTGGATAAGCACCGGCTTCGCCGATTTTTACACCGACAATATCTTCGTGTATATAAGTGTGCCATTTAGCTTTCTCACCTCGCTGCTGCCCTTTTCCTTCGGGGAGATACTTATAATCATCGGCATACTTATCGTGCTCATCGGCATACCGACGGAGATAATATTTCTCATAAAATACAGGAAAAACAGGGAAAAAAGAAGCAGACTGCTGAAAGGCTCCGCGCTTTTTCTCTGCTGGGTGATTTTTTACATACTGCTGACCGAAACGCTCAACTGCTTTATCCAGTACCACTGCACCACCTTTTCGGACAAATACTATCCCGAATATGCGGAGCAGGCGGCACAGGGCTATACCGTGGAGCAGCTCACCGAGCTGTGCGACTACATCATCGACAATGCAAACGAGCTGTCCGAACAGGTGGAGCGGGACGAAAACGGGGAGATAATCATTCCCGAAAACGCCGCGGAGCTGGCAGGAGAGTATGTGCGTGCACTCGCCGAGGAATATCCACGATTCGGCGGTTGGTATACCGTCCCCAAGGATATAGCCTGTTCACGTACAATGAGCAAGCTGAATTTACAGGGGATATATTTTCCGTTCACCATGGAAGCCAATATCAACAAGGATATGCGCCCGTCCAGAAAGCCCGTAACTATGTGCCATGAGCTGGCTCACACAAAGGGCTTTATCTTAGAGGACGAGGCGGGTTTTATCTCATATCTTGCCTGCATAAATTCGGGGGATGCGCTGTTTATGTACAGCGGCTATCTGTGCGCGCTGAATTATTCGGTGAATCAGCTGTTCAGGTACGTCTCCGAAGAGGAAAAGATAAGGATAGCACAAAAGATCGGCAGAACAGTATACTATGACAACACATTTCTGACCGAGGAATACAAGGCGTCCCTTGAAAAGGACAAGATAATAAAAACGGAAACCGCCGCAAAGGTCTCGGACAAGGCAATGACCGCAAGTCTGAAGCTCAACGGAGTTTCCGACGGAAAGCAAAGCTACAGCAGGATAGTTGACCTGCTGCTGGAATACTATTACTATGTGATGTGAAAGGACAGTAATCAATGCTGATACTGGGAATAGAGTCCTCCTGCGACGAGACCGCCGCCGCCGTTGTGGAGGACGGAAGGATAGTTCATTCAAATATCGTGGCGACGCAGATAGAGGAGCATAAAAAATTCGGCGGAGTTGTCCCCGAGCTGGCTTCGCGCCGTCACTGCGAGAACATTTACGATGTAGTTGACAGCGCCCTGAAAGCGGCAAATGTGACCCTGTCCGACATTGACGCGGTGGCGGTCACATACGCTCCGGGACTTATCGGAGCGCTGCTGGTGGGAGTTTCCTTTGCAAAGGGAGTCGCCATGGCGAGCGGAAAGCCTCTTGTGCCTGTACATCATATCGCGGGGCATGTGGCTGCCAATTATATAGCTCACCCCGACTTAAAGCCGCCCTATCTTTGCCTTGTGGCAAGCGGCGGACATTCCCAGATAGTTGAGGTCCTGGACTATACGAAATTCCGCATAGTGGGCAGGACCCGCGACGACGCTGCGGGAGAAGCCTTCGACAAGGCTGCCCGTGTGCTGGGATTTTGCTATCCCGGCGGAGTGCAGATAGACAGGGCTGCGCAGACAGGCGACCCGAAGGCGTATAAGCTCCCTCACCCCAGCGTTACGGGCAGCGAGTATGATTTCTCATTCAGCGGACTGAAAACCGCCGTGATAAACATCGCCCACAATGCAGAGCAGAAGGGCGAAGAGATAAATAAGAACGACTTAGCTGCGTCGTTTCAGCGGACTATCTCCGAGATACTTGTGGATAAGACCATGTCAGCCGCACGGGCGCTGGGCTATAAAACAATTGCGGCGGCAGGCGGAGTTTCCGCAAATTCGGGAGTCCGCAGCCTGCTGGAGCGCAGATGCAGAGACAACGGCTTCAAGCTGTATCTTCCGCCGCAGGAGCTCTGCGGAGACAACGGCGCGATGATAGGCGCACAGGGCTATTACGACTATCTTGCGGGCAGGCGGGGCGATGAAAGCCTTAACGCCGTGGCTACCATGTCCATGGAGGATATATGAAAAAGCTTGATTACGATATAAAGGACGGAAATATTATATTAAATCAGTCCGACTTCGACCTGGACGAGACCCTCGACTGCGGACAGGCGTTCCGCTGGGAGAAAACGGGCGAGAACACCTACAGCGGCTATTTTTACCGCACTCCGCTGACGATATCGCAGGACAAGGGCGTATTCACGCTGTATGATACGTCGGAGGAGGACTTCCTTAACATCTGGGCGGATTACTTCGACCTGTACACCGATTACGGTGAGTTAAAGCGCCGCTTCTCCGAGGACGAGACCCTCAGCAAGGCATGCGCTTATGCGGGCGGGATAAGGCTTCTGCGGCAGGACAGCTGGGAGACGCTCATTTCCTTCATCATATCCCAGAACAACAATATACCGAGGATAAAGGGCATTATCGGCAGGCTCTGCGAGAGATACGGCGGATTCCCCAGTGCGGAGCAGCTTCAGGGGCTTGCTCCCTCGGATTTCGATCATCTGCGGGCGGGGTTTCGCTCAAAATATCTGGCGGACTGCTGCGAGCGGGTGAACAGCGGCGAGATAGACCTCGAAGAAATAAAGTCTCTGCCCATTGACGAAGCGCGGCAGAAGCTGATGCTCATCAAGGGCGTGGGCAATAAGGTGGCGGACTGCGAGCTGCTTTTTGGAATGTACAAAACGGACGCCTTCCCGAAGGATGTCTGGATAAAGCGTGTCATGGAGGAATACTATCCCAACGGGCTGCCCTCCTGCGTAAAGGGCTTCGAGGGCATTGCACAGCAGTATCTGTTCCATTACATACGCACGTGCGTTGGGTAGATAACAGCGAATAGCAATTAGCAATTAGCTATTGGCATATTGTCATTAAGTTGGATTAATAAAGATATGTTGGCAGCGGCTTTCCGATAAGCTTTTTAGCTTTTGGGTAAGCCGCTTTTATTGATTTAATGAAGATAATGGCTAATAGCTGCTTGCTGTTCGCTAATTGCTAATCGCTAATTGCTCCGCCTTTTTTTGTTCACTATGCACACTATTTGCCGTTGTGTAAAAAATATTTTTGGCAAATATACAAAATCTTAGATAATCTGTTGACAAATACTATTCATAGGTGTATTATATAAGTATAGTAATCATATCAATAAACTATGTAATCCATATACGGAACATCCGGGAGGTAATCAATATGTCAAAGGTATACAAAAGCACAACAGAGCTTATCGGCAATACTCCGCTGCTTGAGGCGGTGAATATCGAAAAGGAGCTGGGACTTGAAGCTACAGTCCTCCTTAAGCTGGAGTATCTCAATCCCGCAGGGAGCGTCAAGGACAGAATAGCTTACGCTATGATAACCGACGCAGAGGAAAAGGGTATCCTCAAAAAGGGCTCCGTTATCATCGAGCCCACATCGGGAAATACCGGTATCGGACTTGCGGCTATCGCAGCGGCAAAGGGATACAGAACAATACTTACAATGCCCGAAACAATGAGCGTTGAGAGAAGAAATATACTTAAAGCATACGGCGCGGAAATAGTCCTCACCGAGGGCGCAAAGGGCATGAAGGGCGCGATCGCCAAGGCAGAGGAGCTCGCTAAGGAGATAGAGGGCGGCTTTATCCCCGGACAGTTCAACAATCCCGCAAACCCCGAAATGCACAAGAAGACCACAGGTCCCGAGATCTGGAACGATACCGACGGCAAGGTTGACTTTTTCGTTGCAGGTGTAGGCACAGGCGGAACTATCACAGGCGTGGGCGAGTATCTTAAGTCGCAGAATGCGAATGTGAAGGTCGTAGCTGTTGAGCCTGCGGATTCACCCGTGCTTTCACAGGGCAAGGCAGGTCCTCATAAGATACAGGGTATCGGCGCAGGCTTTGTTCCCGATACTCTGAACACAAGCGTGTACGACGAGATAATCCCCGTAAAGAACGAGGATTCCTTCACCGCAGCAAAGCTTATCGCCAAGAAGGAGGGCGTTCTCGTAGGAATTTCCTCGGGTGCTGCACTTCATGCGGCAATTGAGCTTGCAAAGCGTCCCGAGAACAAGGGCAAGACCATTGTAGCCCTTCTCCCCGACAGCGGCGACAGATATTATTCCACTCCGCTTTTCATCGAATGAAAAACAGCTGACAGCATACAGTGAAAAAGTTAAGGTGCAGAGATCGATTTTTCTGCACCTTTTTTGATTTTGGACTTTACATCTGATGATTTCCGTGTTATAATAAAATTAATAAATATTTAAGGAGATGAATTATATGACAAGACTAGAACTATTGACTTTGTTACTGTCACTTAAAGCACTTCTTGAAGATAACAAAGCAGATAAGGCACTTGAACTTATCAATGAAGTTATCAGCGAAGCGAAGCGCAATGACAAATAAATGGATAAAAGGTGCAGCGCTTTATTGGCTCTGCACCTTTTTTAATAATAACTGTTAACTGCATATGTCGTTCCAGCAACAGTCCCCGCATATTTGGGAGCGCTTTCCCGCCGACAGGATATTATCCCGTACAAGCCCCGCAAACTCGGAGTAGGGAAGAGTATCCCCCTCGGACAGCCCGCACAGCGTAAGCACGCCGCTGTCGTAGCCTGCCGCCTTATCCCGGGAATCGCAGCGGTGTTCCTTGTTGTGGGGACATTTTCCGCAGATGATGTCCTCGGAGACGGTCAGCGTGATATCGGGGTCCTCTCGTTTCAGCATTCCGATGATATTTGTCATATTCTCGGTAAAGTCACGGTTATAGCCCTTTCCGCCGAAAAAGGCTATGCACATTCCGTGGTGCGGCCGCAGCTTACAGCTTGGCATATTTTCCCACCCTGTTGGAAACAAGGACAGCCAGCGCTATCTTGATAAGATCGGGAATAATGAAGGGGAACACGCACCAGTCCAGCGCGGTCATAAGTCCGACAGCGCCGCTGCTCTGAGCGTAGACTATCATGAACCAGGCAGTGCCGAAGGCGAAGCAGAGGATAAGTCCCAGTACCATGGATATCACCGTAGTTACGAGGTTTGTGCCGAATTTTGCGGTTATAAGCCAGTAGATGAGCGCGGAAATGAGGAATCCGACGATATATCCGCCCGTGGTCCCGAGAATAATTCCGAAGCCTCCCGAAAATCCCGCAAATACGGGCACGCCTATCGCTCCCAAGAGAATGTATGTAAGCACGGCGAAGGTCCCTCTTTTGCCGCCGAGTATTCCCAGAGCGCAGAACACTCCGAAGGTCTGGAGGGTAAAGGGCACGGTAGTTGGAATGGATATCCAGGAGCATATGGCGATAAGCACGGCGAACATTCCGATGAACGCCAGCTCCTTTACGGTGAATATGGGCTTCTTTTCCTTGTTTTCTGTGATCGCGGTTTCTGACATGAGCTTTTCTCCTTTTTTCATGTATAAAATTTTATTACAAACTAATTATACCACAAAAAATTGATTTGTCAACATCTTGGAATTTACAAAGGTGACAATTTAAAATTCGTAAAAATCATAATAAAACGGCGCACCTTCGCAAATAATAGAGATAATAACGGCAAAATATCAAATGTAAATTATTTTTGAATTTCAAGGAGAACGGATAGATATGACTAAGAAAACATCTGCGCTCATAGGAGCGGCTTCGGGACTGTTAAACGGACTGTTCGGCTCGGGCGGCGGAGTTATCGCAGTGCCCATGCTGGAGAAAAGCGGCGAGGAGCCGAAAAAAGCCCATGCGGAAAGCCTTGCGGTGATACTTCCGCTGTCCTTAGCTTCGGCGGCGGTATATCTGCTTCGAAACGGAGATATCCTCAAAGCCGAGGATATGTGGATAATTCCCGCGGGACTGGCAGGAGCGGCGCTGGGCAGTCTGTTTATGAAAAGGATATCCGTGGGGATATTAAAGAAAATATTCGGCGTGCTGCTGATAATATCGGGAGCGAGGATACTTTTCCTATGATATACGCGGCAGCATTTCTGACAGGCTTTCTGTCGTCGCTGGGGGTGGGCGGGGGAGTTATCCTTATCGTATATCTTACGGTGATAGCAGGCGTGGACCAGCTCACTGCCCAGGGGATAAATCTGATATTTTTCCTGCCGATAGCGCTGCTTTCGGTGATAATTCATCGGAAGAACAAGCTCGTCGACATAAAGCAGCTTATCCCCGCGATGATAGTCGGCAGCATTTTTTCGGTGGTCGGAGCATTTGCGGCGGAGCTTATCGGCGGCGAACTGCTGCGGAAGGGGTATGGGATCTTCGTGATGATTCTCGGCGTAAGGTCATTGTTTCAAAGGAGCAAAAAAAAATGCTCCGCAGGATAATACGTCCCCTGCGGAGCATAAGTGAGCAATAATATCAGTACTCAAGACCGAGAACCGTTTCAAAGTCTTTTCCGAAGCTTTCGCCCATAGCGTCCAGCTCCTCCTCGGTTATATCGAGGAAGTCCTTGTCTGCGCTGACTGCGGGGATAGGCTCCTTTGCAAATCTGACGGATATCTTTGTCCCGTCCATGAGATTTTCGCCCTCGGAAGAGGTGATGCTGTCAAGCGAAATTTCCGCGCCGTCTGCGCCGCTTATGACAGAACAGTTAACGGAGACCGAGCTGCCTTCGCCGTCCGTCATTACCATAGTGAGCGCACCCGTATCCTTAACATATGTAAGAGTTGAATTTGCGGTCTTGATCTCGTTGTTTTCTGTCAGAGAGTAGACAGCGTTCCAAACGGTAGTGCCGTCGGTGGTGACGCCCTTGAAGAGATCGGCGGAGAAGCTTTCGGAGCTGCCGTTATCGGTCACGTTGAGATAAAGGGATATCTTATCCGACTTGTCGGGCTTTGCGCCGAACACCAGCTCGCCGAAGATATCGGCGGTATTGTCCTCGGAGGTGAAGCTGCCGCGGATAGTCACCGACATGAGCATATGAGTCCTGCTGTTGATATTGAAGTCAAGAGACATCTGAGCGTCAAGGCTGTCGCGGAGCTGCTGCTCAAACTGATCCCATTCCTCCTCGGAGTAATAATCGCCGTAGCTTTCCTTGTAAAAGTCTGTCATGATATCGTCGAAAAGCACGCTGTCTATGGAATAGGTAACAATATCGGCGGTAACGTCCTCGCCCGCAACGGAGATATCCGCAGTCTGGGAGGAGATGCCTATTCGGTCGATGTACTCGGAGTATTTATTGTCATCGTCGGAGTTATCGGTCTTTGTGCCGTTTATCTCAGCCTTTGCGGACTCTATGGCTTCCTTTATGCTGTTTACGGTATCCTCATCGAGAGCATATCTGCTGCCCGAGTTTACGCCGAAAACGGAAGAATCCAGCTTATCAGCAAAGCTGTCGTAATCAACGAAGTATGAATGATCGGCTGTGGGACCCGTTACCGAAGCGGAAAGCCTCTGCTTGTCGGCGGAAAATCTCATATCGAGAGTGCCCTTGTCGGAGGACATCGACAATCCGCCCAGCTGATACTCGCTCTTCTCGGAGCCCGAGAAGTAGACGGAATAGTCCATATCCTCGGAATCCACGGTGATATAAGCGGCTCCCGATTCCAGAGCGGAAGCAGCCTGTGCGGCGATACCAAGCTCGTCGGTGCTGATAAGCGCCTTAGCGGTATTCTTTGCCGCAATGGATACATATTTGCCGGGTTCATTTTCCAGAAGCTTCTTATAATTTGTGCAGCCCGTGAGAGAAAGTCCCACTATTGCCGCAGCAGCTGCCGCCGAAGCCTTTTTTAAAGTGTTTATGTTCATGCAGATATCCTCCCGAAAAGTAATTGTCACCATAATGATACTACATTTGTTTAAATATGTCAAGGTGCGATTTATATTATTTTTACCGCTGATTCACAGTGCGGTTAGTCATAATTCATAATTATTCTGATTTTGTTGTTGACTTTTCGGAGATTATGTGTTACAATATCGGTATGATATTCTGAAAAGGAGCTGGAATGTAAAATGGCTCTTGCAAGCTTTAATGAATTTGATGATATGCACCTGTCCGTTTTACAGGAGCTGGGAAATATGGGCTCGGGCGGAGCAGCAACGGCTCTTGCCACGATGCTGAATACGGCGACGGATATTTCGGTCCCGACTGTGAGAAAGATCGGAAAACAGGACGCGATACGGCTTATCGCCGCACTGTGTGCAGGGTCACATCCGCTGCTTATAAAGCTTGGCGGCGATTTCGGTGGGTATATCCTGCATCTTCTGCCCTATGCGTATATTGAGCGGGTAGTGCAGACCTATTTCCCCGATGTGCCCGTCAAATCGGCTGCGGACATCAACGAAATGACCGGATCGGTCATAAACGAGACCGTAAATATAACCTCGGCGGCATACGCCAATTCGCTGGCGGAGCTTTCGGGAATGTGCGTGGATATCTCCACTCCCGAGCGTGTCACCGATATGGGAGCGGAAATATTCAGGACATATCCCCCCTCCGAGGATACCATATTTTTTGTAAATAATTCAATTGTCATAAAGGACGCGGGCTGTACGGGAAATATGGTGTACTTCCCTGAGCTTAACAGCGTATGTGAAATGATGAACAGAATAGGAGTGCCCTGCTGACAGGAGGGCGGCTCCTTTTTTGATAAGAATAGAGGGATAGTGTTGTCAAGGATATACCTGCTTTTTTCGTCAAGCAAGGGAAACTGTACATATATAGGAAGCAAGTCCGAGGGGATACTTATCGACTGCGGCGTGTCCTACAGCCGCATAAAAAAAGCCCTCGCCGACTGCGGCATAATCATTGAGAACGCCGTGAGGGCTGTGTTTATCACCCATGAGCATTCCGACCATATCAGCGGACTCAAAACGCTGTCAAAAAAGCTTTCCGTCCCCGTGTACGCCCGCAGGCAGACGCTGGACGGGCTTATCGGCGGAGGATATATTGCCGAAGGCAGGGAAATGGACGGCGAGATAAACTTAGGCAGCTGTACCGTCAGAGCGTTCTCCACCTCTCATGACGTGCCTTCCTGCGGTTATCGGATAGACTTTTCCGAGGGCAGCTCCTGTGCGGTATGCACCGATCTGGGCTTTGTTTCGGAGGAGGTCGTGAGCAGCCTCATGGGCTGCAGAGCGGTGCTTATCGAGTCCAATTACGATAACGAGCTGCTGAGCAGCTGCGATTATCCGTCCTATCTGAAAAGCAGGATACGTTCCCGCAGCGGACATCTGTCGAATACGGACTGCGGTGCTCTCTGCGCGCAGCTTATCCCATACGGCACCGAGAAGTTTATTTTAGGACATCTTTCGCGGGACAGCAATACTCCCGAGAGGGCGCTGTCCGTCAATGAACAGCTGCTGACGGAGCATGGCTTCTTAAAAAACAGGGACTATATAATGACTGCCGCGCTCCCCGACGGACAGGGAGAGTTTACGGCATTTTGAAATAATAAATGTCAAAGGAGATATGATATATGAGCAGTGCCAAGGAAAAATTCGATGACCTGAACAGAAGACTCACCGAAGCGACAAAAGAAGTCACCTTTAAAAGCTATTTTCCTGCTCTGCTGTTTTTCATCACCTTTGCGCTTATCGACCTGCTTTACTGCCAGACCATCATGGTGATACCGAATTTCCCCATCGAGCAGAGCATTCAGCGCATGATAATGTCAAATCTTATTGCGCTGTCGTCGCTGTTATTCATGTTCGGGAAAAAGCCCTCCGCCGTTATATACGCGGTGATATCGGTATTCATGCTGTGCTACGGCTTTTCGCAGCTTTGCTACAGCAATGCGGACAATACGCTTTTCAGGCTCAATGCGATATTTTCCTTCAGCGAGGGTATAGCATACCTGGAGGATATCCTGAAAAACATACCCGTAAGCACCTATGTCTGCATAGGGCTGCTGCTTCTGCTTACCGCCGTGTCGGTATTTCTGATACTCCGCTTTGCCGAGGACCCAAAGGAAGGCGTCCCGAAAAAATTCAAGTACATAACCAATTCCGCAGTGTTCATATGCTCCGCAGTGTTTGTGGCGGCGATACCGTATATCAAAACTGCGGACTTCGAGGACGGCAATGGCAGCTTTACGGCTTACAATTATGAGAATTTTGTCAGCGCAGACAGCCTTTATCTTGATAATGACATATTCATGTATCTTCAGCGGGATATAATATGTACCGTCAAGCAGAGCTTTGTGGAATTTGACGGAAAGGAACCGATAGACGAATATTTCGCGGAGCGCGCTCCCCATGAGGATAACGAAAAAACGGGGATATTCAAGGGAAAAAATCTTATCGTCGTGCAGATGGAGAGCCTTGATTACGAGGGCATCTACGAGGAGAACTGCCCCAATCTGACGAGATTCATGAACGAGGGGATAAATTTTGCGAACTTCTATTCCTCCCGATTCGGCGATACATTTACATTCGGCACCGAGCTTGCCGTAAATACGGGACTTTTTGCTCCGTCGGGTACCCCTGTTACGGGCGCGTATGCGGAGAATTCCTTCCCCTATTCGCTGCCCAATCTTTTCAGAGCGCAGGGCTATTCCGCAAATGAGTTCCATTTCAATGCGCCCGATTTCTACAACAGAGGCGTGATGCATGAGACCTTCGGCTATGAGGATTATATCCGCTATGAGGAATATGCGGAAAATAAAGAGCAGAATTTTGAGATAGACGATACGGTAGTCACCGACGACGGGCTCTATAATAAGCTGACCGAAAGCGAACATTTCCTGGATTATATCATTACCTACAGCGCCCATGTGCCCTATTCGGAAAACGAGCTGTATCTTGAAGCTATAAGGCGTCACCCGCAGCTTGCGGTCTCGGATACAGGGACCGAAAAGGAATACTATTATGCCATGGCTTCCCTGACGGACGATATGGCGGGAGAGTTGGTGGACCGTCTGGAAGAGGACGGCCTTATGGACGATACCGTTATCCTGTTCATCACCGACCACTACTGCGCGGGAATAATAGAGGAGCGCTCCGATAATGACGAGCTTATCTCTAACACGCCCTGCTTTATCTATGCAAAGGGGATAGAGCCCGAAACGGTGGAAAAGGTGTGCTGTACGGCGGATATCCTGCCGACGCTTGTGAATCTGTTCGGTCTGGGCAGCGTGGACAACTACGTGGGATATGACATATTCGACGATGATTACAAGGGCTTTGCGTACTTCCAGAATCTTTCGTGGATAGATCCCGATTATTTCTGTCAGGACGGCAAGGTCACGGAAAATTACTGCGGCACCGAGCCCGATGAAGAATATATAAAGTCCATGAACGAGCTTGCCAAGACCCGCATGGAGGTAAATAACAGGATACTCTTTACCGATTATTATGCGGAGGAGCAGCCTGACTAAAACGATAATTTCAGCCGTCGCAGGTACGGCTGATTTTTTTGTGTAAAAGCCCTGCGCTTGACTTTTAAAATGGTTTATGATATGATTATCATATTGAAATGGAGGAATAATATATATGCGATTTCTGTTCATCGGAGATATTGTGGGGAGCCGCGGCTGCAGATTTGCGGCTGCAAAGGTGCCTGAGATAAAGAGGGAATACGGCGTTGATTTTGTCATCGTCAACGGAGAAAATTCCGCCGACGGCAACGGCATAACTCCCGCTTCTGCGGATATGCTCTCCTTTGCGGACGTCATCACCACGGGCAACCATGTTTTCCGCCGCAGGGAGATATACGATACTCTGAACGGGAACTGCAATATAATACGTCCCGCAAACTATCCCGAGGGCGCGCCCGGAAGGGGTATGTATATCCTCGATATGGGACGGGCACGCATCGCTGTGATAAATCTCATGGGGACCATATTCATGGACGCTCTTGATAATCCCTTTGCGGTAATAGACAGCCTGCTGGAGGAGACAGATACTCCGAATATAATAGTGGATATACACGCCGAGGCTACTTCCGAAAAGAAGGCGCTGGGACAGTATCTTGACGGAAGAGTCACCGCTGTCATAGGAACACATACTCATGTGCAGACTGCGGACGAGGTCATTCTGCCGAAGGGGACGGCATATATCACCGACGCGGGCATGTGCGGAGCGGAGCTTTCCGTGCTGGGAGTGAAGAGCGAGATCATCATAAACAAGCTGAAAAATAAGCTGCCCGCCAGATTTACCGAGTCGGAAAACCCTCCCTTTTTAAACGGCGCAGTGGTAGAATTCGACGAAAAAGTCGGTAAATCTGCCTATATAAATCGTATTCTGATTAGATAAAACAGCGAAATATTATTGCAGCTATTGATTTTAATGTAAAATTGGAGTATACTTTGAGTAAGGTATAACTTATCACTTGCAGAGGAATGACTCCTCAAAACCAATCAGGGAGGTTACGCAAATGGAAGTTCTCAAGGTATCTTCAAGGTCAGTCCCCAATTCGGTGGCGGGAGCAATTGCCAGTGTTGTCAGAGACGAGGGCGCTGTTGAGGTGCAGGCAATAGGCGCAGGCGCTATCAATCAGGCGGTCAAGGCAATAGCTATCGCAAGGGGATATCTTACTCCTGTGGGAGTGGATCTGATCTGTATCCCCACTTTTGCAAATATCAATATCAACGGCGAAGACAGGACCGCGATCAAAATGATCTGTGAAAAACGATAATCAGAAACGTCCCCGTTCACTGCGAACGGGGACTTGATCTTTTTTATAGCTTTATTATCTCCGAGGTCTCCCTGTCGTAGACTGCATTGGCTTTATGGGCATTTTTTACGTTTCCCTTTTTGGTGGTGATATTATCGGTTATGGTATTTGTGTAATACATTCCGGTAATAATATTATCAGTGCGGGAAGCGGTTTTTTTCTTTTTTCCCATTTTACAGAAACCTCTTGAGAGAGTCGATATACTGCTGCTCCCGCGAGAGCATTTCCTTTGCCTGCTTTGCCGCCTGGGGGGACAGGTTCTTCGTGCCGTTGAGCGCCTTGTTGATGTCGATAATGCCCATATTTGTGCCCTGTATCATCATCTCGGCGATATGCTCGGAGCTGTTGTCACGGGCAAGCTCGAAGGCGATGCCTGCCTTTGACATGACCCGCTTCATAACGGGCAGCCTCTGGGGAACATTGCTGTTTCCGCGCATGCTGCTTGCCACTGCGTTGGACTCGTTATGGTACATGTTCAGCTGCTTGTTGAGCTCCTTTTTCAGCTCGCCGTCGGATACCTTGGGAAGCACCTGCCTAATGGCATAGGTGCCCATTGCGGCGTTCTGATACAGTGAGTTTTCAAGATTGGACTGTTTCATTGAATGGTATTCTCCTTTCTGTTTTGTCGGGAATTCTCCCATGATTATTATTCCACCCCGGAAATAAATATTAAAGGAAAATACATTGCAAAAAGCTAATAAATGTGTTATCATATAAAATAAGTATAAAAAGCTGCGGAAATATCCGACGGCGGAACACCTATTTAACGGAAAGGAAAAGCTGATGAACAACTACTCAGGAACAAAGCCCGAAGCATTTATCAAACGCATACTCAAAGGCTGGCTGTACTATCTTATGGGATTCGTTATGAATTTATGGCTGGTCACGGTCATGATGGCAATGGCTTCCGATTTTCTCATTGTGAAATTTTTTCTCGGTATCGCCGCCCTGGTGGTGATAGACGGGCTGTTTTTCAACTACGCATACAATGCCGCAAAACGCGACCGCGAGCTGATAAAATTCCACGGCATGAAACGGGATAAGGGAATGTCATTGAAGCTGGCGCTGCTTGTGCCCATATTCGGATATATAATGTATATCCTGCTGTTTATGGTAAAGCTGGGCGTATTCGACGGGACGATACTCGGGCAGAACGGATTTAACTACTATATACTGTTAAATCTCCACACGCTGCCCTGGATCGCCATGATAACCGACGGCAGGACTCTTGAATATCTTACATGGGGAGGAATGTTCGGACTGCTGCTGATACAGCTCACCGAGCCTGCGGCTATCGTACTGACCTATGAGCTTACCATGCGGGAGGTAGATGTTAAGGAGATACTCTTTTACGGGAAGAAAAAGACCGGGCATAAGTGATTTAAATTTTATGCTTGACAAATCGGACAAAGTATGATAATATGGATTCATGCAAATGGATATTTTAAATGCAATGACGGAAAGAAAAGCGGACAGGCGGCTTCAGAGAGCTTTCGGACGGTGCGAGAAAGCGCATGCTCCCGTAATATACATTCCCGAGCAGAAAATGTGAACGGCTTTGCTTATTAGCGTTTTACGTGCGGACGCGTTAAGTCCTTTGAGGTCATCTGTGCTTTTTGCGCGGATGATAAACTGAGGTGGTACCGCGATGATTCGTCCTCTGACAGTAATGCTGTCGGAGGGCTTTTTGTTTTAGACGGAGGATATTATGCAGACGGTAAGCGCAAAGACGATATTGCAGAAGGGCGGCGGCTCGGACTGGTTCGGCTGCGACTATAATATGAATCTCTACCGCGGCTGCTGTCACGGCTGTATCTACTGCGACAGCAGAAGCGAGTGCTATCATGTGGAGGACTTCGATACCGTCAGGGTCAAGGAAAACTGCATTGAGCTGCTCCGTGACGAGCTGCGCCGAAAGGTCCGCAGCGGAGTTATCGGAACGGGTGCAATGAGCGACCCGTACAATCCCTTTGAGCGTGAAGAGTGTATCACCCAAAAGGCGCTGATGCTTATCGACGCATACAATTTCGGCGCGGTGATGATAACAAAATCTGCGCTTATTGCCCGCGACGGGGATATCTATGCCGATATTGCGGCGCATTCACCCGTGCTGTGTCTTATGACCATAACTGCCGCCGATGATAAGCTGTGCGGTATGATAGAGCCGAATGTTTCCCGCACCTCGGAGAGATTTGAAGCTCTTGCAAAGCTGTCCGAAAGGGGGATTTTCACGGGGATAACCATGACTCCCGTGCTGCCCTTTATCGAGGATAACGAGGACAATATCCTGCACATTGTGCGGACAGCCAAGGAATGCGGAGTAAGGGCGGTATATCCCATGTTCGGAGTGACTTTGCGGACAAATCAGCGGGAATATTTCTATGACAGGCTGGACGAATTATTCCCCGGCTTGTCCGACAGATACAGGACATACTACGGCGAGCGCTACGGCTGTACATCTCCCGATGCGAAGAAGCTGTATCAGCGCTTTTCAGAGGAATGTGAAAAGCTGGGCATACTATATAAAATGCGGGATATAGTTTCCTCGTACAAAATGGGTTACGGGGATATGCAGCTTTCGTTTTTCTGACAGACAGAGTTGGGCTGATACATTGGAATATGAGAAGGATTCGTATTCAAGCAAATATAAAGGTGTTGAGGACAATGCCCGTGATTTTTCTAATTATCGGGATATTCTGTTTCTATCAAGGTTACAAAATATAAAACAACAAGTAATTCCGTTTGCACACAAGCAAACTGACTATAGAAAAAATTTCAGGAGGAAAAAATAATGACTGTATACGAAGAACTGGTAAGAAGAGGACTTATAGCGCAGGTCACCGACGAGGCGGAGATCAGCAAAATGGTAAACGAGGGCAAGGCTACCTTCTACATCGGCTTTGACCCCACAGCGGACAGCCTGCATGTAGGCCACTTTATGGCGCTTTGTCTTATGAAGCGCTTACAGATGGCGGGCAACAAGCCTATCGTCCTTATCGGCGGCGGCACCGCTATGATAGGCGACCCCTCGGGCAAGACCGATATGCGCAAGATGATGACCAAGGAAACAATTCAGCACAATGTTGAATGCTTCAAAAAGCAGATGTCCCGTTTCATCGACTTTTCCGATGACAAGGCTATGATAGTTAACAATGCGGACTGGCTTCTTGATCTGAATTATATCGAGGTCCTCCGCGAGGTGGGAGCATGCTTCTCCGTCAATAAAATGCTGACCTTCGAGTGCTACAAGCAGAGAATGGAAAGAGGACTTACCTTCTTAGAATTCAACTACATGATAATGCAGAGCTACGATTTCTATATGCTCTTTCAGAAGTACGGCTGTAATATGCAGTTCGGCGGCGACGACCAGTGGGCGAACATGCTGGGCGGCACAGAGCTTATCCGCAAGAAGCTGGGCAAGGACGCTCATGCTATGACTATCAATCTGCTGCTCAACTCCGAGGGCAAGAAGATGGGCAAGACGGTCAGCGGCGCTGTATGGCTCGACCCCGAAAAGACCACTCCCTACGATTTCTACCAGTACTGGAGAAACGTTGACGACGCAGACGTTATCAAGTGCATGAAGATGCTGACCTTTATCCCCATTGAGGAGATAGAGGAAATGGAGCGCACTCTTGAGGGAGCGGCTCTCAATACCGCAAAGGAGCGCCTTGCGTACAGTCTGACCGAGCTTGTTCACGGTAAGGAAGAGGCTGACAAGTGCATGGCTGCGGCAAAGCAGCTGTTCGGCGGCTCGGGCGATTCGGAGAATATGCCCTCCACCGAGATAGCAGCTGCGGATACCGACAACGGCGAGATCGGTATTCTCGACCTGCTTGCAAAGACAGGACTTGTTCCCTCCAGAAGCGAGGGCAGACGTCTTGTTCAGCAGGGCGGTATCTCCGTAAACGACGAGAAGATCACCGACCCCAACGGAAAAGTAAACATCTCCGAGCCTGTTATCATCAAAAAGGGCAAGAAGGTATTCCACAAGGCTGTTTTAAAGTGAGCGGAAAATGACGGGAATATATATTCACGTACCATTCTGTCTGAGAAAATGCAGCTACTGTGATTTTTATTCCGTGAAGTTTTCGGAAGAGTCCGCAGAGGCTTACACAAGCGCCGTAATACGCAATTTGCGGCGCTATGCACCCTCTGCGGATTCCGTATATTTCGGCGGAGGTACTCCCACGCTGCTGTCCCCTGCGCAGATAGGACGTATTTTAAATGAGATAGAGCTTTCGGACAATGCGGAGATATCCATGGAATGCAATCCGAAAACTGCGGACAGGGAGAAATTCGCAGAATATAAGTCTGCGGGGATAAACCGTGTTTCGGTTGGAGTACAGTCGCTCATTGACAGAGAGCTTTCCGCGGTGGGACGGCTCCATGACAGGGCGGAAGCGGTGCATTGTATCGAGGATATTTCCGCCGCGGGGATATATAATATTTCTGCGGATATAATGCTTGGGCTGCCATTTCAGACAGCGGAAACTCTGACGGAGACCATAAACGGACTGTTGAGGCTGCCCATATGTCATATTTCTGCGTATATGCTGACCGTGGAGGAGGGCACGCCCTTGTCTGCGGATAACAGTCTGCTTGAAAATATACCCGACGAGGACGGCTTAGCCGATCTGTATCTGCTGACCTGCGATATCCTTGAAAATGCGGGCTTCAAGCGGTATGAGATATCAAACTTTGCAAAGCGCGGAGCGGAGTGCAGGCACAATCTGAAATACTGGCAGTGCGATGATTATATCGGGATAGGTCCTGCGGCGCATTCCTGTTACAAGGGCAAGCGGTTTGCGGTGCCGAGGGATATAATAGCTTTTATTGAAAATGAAATACAGCAGGAAATTATCACCGATGATGAGCCCCTAACCGAGGAAGAGCGGATAATGCTTGCGCTGCGGCTGTCCGAGGGGATTTCCCCGCAGGACTATTCCTGCGGGGAACAGCTTATCAGCCGAGCCGAGCCGCTTGTCAAGGCTGGCTTTCTTAAAAAAACGGACGGCAGGATAGCCCTGACCGACAAGGGTGCGCTTGTTTCAAATGATATAATAGTACGGCTTATCGAATGAAATGAAAGGACTTTACAATGTTTAATGTGACTTTGCCCGGAACGGGAGGAATGCTGCCGCTTCCGAGCCGATTTCTCACGGGACTTTTCGTGACTCACAACGGCAGTGCGCTGCTTATCGACTGTGGCGAGGGCATGCAGATAGCTCTTGCAAAATGGGGCTGCAAGCTTGCGCACCTTGATATTATCCTCATCACCCATATTCATGCGGATCATACCGCAGGACTTCCTGGGCTGCTTTTATCGGCGGGAAATTACGGCAAGACCTCACCGCTGGATATATACTGTCCCGAGGGAGCGGGGGACTCACTTAAAAAGCTGATGTGCATCTGTCCCGAGATACCCTTTGAAGTGCGTATCTGCGAGCTTTCCGTGAGCGGAGGCTCGCATATCATGTGGAATGATATCGAGATAAATTCATTGCCGCTCATGCACAGGGTGAACTGTCTTGGATATAGTCTGTGCGAAAAGCGGCTGCCTGTGTTCGACCCGAAAAAGGCGGACAAGCTGGGAATCCCGCCGAAAATGCGGAAGCTGCTCCACAGCGGCGGAACTGCGGAGATAGGCGGGAAGATATACACGCAGTCGGACGTGGTCTCGGAGTACCGCCGTCCGCTGAAGATAACCTACGTCACCGACACGCTGTACTTTGACGGCGTTGCGGAGTTTGCGAAAAAGTCCGACCTGTTCATCTGCGAGGGAATGTACGGAGATGACGAATATATCCCGAAAATGGCGGAGAAGCGGCATATGGTTTTCTCGCAGGCGGCAAGGCTGGCGGCGGCGGCAGATGTGGGGGAATTGTGGCTGACTCATTACAGTCCTGCGCTGCCCGAGCCTGCGGAGTATGAGGAGTTTGTCCGCGGGATATTTGAGAATACGGTGGTTTCCGCGGACGGGCAGAAGAGGGAGGTAAGGTGAATTGATGATCATAAAAATCAGAAAATGGCAGATAACCGATGCAAAAGCTCTTGCGGCGGCAATATCAAACAAAAAGGTGCAGGACAATCTGCGGGACGGTCTGCCCTATCCCTACACCGAGGAGGACGGCAGGGAATATATAAGTCAGATGCTGTCCGCCGACGGTAACGATACCTTTGCCTTTGCGATAACGGCCGACGATAAGGTGATAGGGAGCATCGGGGCGTTCCGTCAGAGCAATATCCACAGCCGAACGGCGGAGCTGGGCTACTACATGGCGGAGGAATACTGGGGCAGGGGGATAATGACCGAAGCGGTAAAGCAGCTGTGCAGTTATGTTTTTTCGCACAGTGATATTATCCGCATATTTGCGGAGCCTTTTGCTTACAATACAGGCTCCTGCCGCGTTCTTGAAAAGGCAGGATTCCGATTTGAGGGGACTCTGCGCAGCAATGCGGTCAAAAACGGCAGGGTCATTGATATGAAGATGTATTCATTGTTAAAGGATGATTTGTGCAAAATATAATAAAACATGTCGAAATATTACGCAATGTATTGTAAAAAACATAAAACTGTAAAAACCGAGTAAAAAAGTCTTGACAAAAGTAAAATGGTGTGATAAAATAAATTATGTTGTCACGGACGGCGCAAAACCGCCGAGATCCGGAACATCAAGAAATATGCAGAAGGATTTATGAACAAAATAAAAACTTTTGCAAAAGGGCTTGACAAAAGGAAATGACCGTGATATAATAAATAAGCTGTCACAAAG
>JALEMR010000063.1 GCA_022768245.1 Oscillospiraceae bacterium | reverse complement strand
ACAACGTCCTTTGTGGAGTGCATTACATTGTTTACAGCATTTGACCAAGCGGGAGCGAGATCATCTGCGCTGTAGATACCCCAAGTATCCTTGGTAACGTTATCCATAGCTGTAGCTGAGATCTTAGCGCCTGTGAGCTTGTAGTAAATATCGTCGCCGGAGAGCAAGCATCCAACGTAGGAATTAACCTCGTGATTTGCATCAAGACCCTTTACGATATAACCTGTATCCTTATTATCAGCAAAAGTGAAAGAAACAGTTACGGTAGAAGTTGTCTTAACGGAACCCTTCTTATTAAGGTCGTAAGAAAGAACGATCTGAGCCTGATCAGCGTCTCCGCCTGTCCATGCGGAAGCAGTAGTGGCCATTGCAGATACGGCCATAGCGCCAGCCATTACGCCGGCAATTGACTTTTTCATGTTCATGAAAAATATCCTCCTTGTTTTGTTTTTAGTTTTTATATTTATTTTATTTCCAAATGGAATGGAAATCAAATATGGGGTGATCCGAGTACGTTTCTGCCCGTCTCTTTATCACGCTTTTATTCTAACACACAAAGCGGCGAACTGTCAATGCACACTCGTCACAAATTTATCACTCATTTTTTATCCGATATGTGCATATTTAACTAAAACTTAAAGCTTTTCGGCTCTGTGACAGCGATTTTCCGTAACTTTCAGTTACAATCTGTAACCATTTCCGCCGCCGCATTGGGTGCTGTATATATGATAACACTTTTCCGCGGGGGTGTCAAGGGGGAGTTTTTTTGTCGGGGACTTGACATTTTTTGTTTTGTGTGGTATTATATATGTAAGGATTGATCAAATGCTATAATCCATGCGAACACAAAAACGAGTCACCCTCCGTAAAAATGCGACTTTTGCGGAGGGTGACTCGTTTTTAGGCTCATGCCGGGTTACCTGTCGAGCCATTTGCTTATGTAATTGCTAATTACACCGGCTATGACAGATATCAGTAAACTGATCAAATGCTGCATGCGAACACCTCCCTTCTTGGGGAAACACCCGGCTGATTTACATTATATCATGCATTGCGTTTTTTGTCAGATTTTGTTTAAGGGCTTGACAAATGAGGTGGGGTGTGGTATTATATAGGTGTAAAACGATATAACATATTGTTCCATGTGAACACCAAAGCGAGACCCCCGCAGAACTGGTACTTCTGCGGGGGTCTCGCTTAGGTTGACCGGGTGATTATCTGTCCAACCATTTGCTTATGTAATTACTGATTACACCAGCCACGACAGATATTATCAACGATATAACAATGTCCATGCGAACACCTCCCTTCCGAGGGAAACGCCCGGTATGGTTATTATATCATGCATTGCGTTTTTTGTCAAATTTTGTTTAAGGGCTTGACAAATGGGGTGGGGTGTGGTATTATATAGGTGTAACGTGAGCAACCGTTATTACCATTAAGCACAAACCCCCTCGGAACTTCCACTTCCGAGGGGGTTGTTTTTTTGGCTCCTGCCGAGGATCAGTTATCCTTGCTCTTCTCGCGTATCTCCTTCATTATCCTGTCAACGACCTCGTCAAGCGCCATCGCACCCATATCGCCGTTCTTGCGGGAACGCAGGGAAACTGTGTTCTCCTCGACCTCCTTGTCGCCCACGATGAAGAAGTAGGGTATCTTTTCAAGCTGTGCGGCTCTTATCTTGTAGCCTATCTTCTCGTTGCGGTTGTCCACGGTGACTCTTACGTCCATGTCGTCAAGGCGCTTCGCGATATTCTCCGCATACTCCTTGGCTCTGTCGGTAACGGGGAGTATCCTTACCTGCTCGGGAGACATCCACATAGGCAGCGCACCGTTGTACTTCTCCAGCAGATAAGCGAGCGTTCTCTCGAAGCAGCCCAGGCTCGTCCTGTGGATAATATAGGGATTTCTCTTCTTTCCGTCCACATCAACGTATTCCATGCCGAACTGCTTTGCAAGAAGCATATCTATCTGGATAGTAACGAGGGTGTCCTCCTTGCCGAATACATTCTTATACTGAATATCGAGCTTGGGGCCGTAGAACGCCGCCTCGTCAATGCCTATCGTATAATCTAACCCGAGATCGTCGAGGATAGTCTTCATAACGCTCTGAGCCTCTTCCCACTGTTCGGGAGTGCCCTCGTACTTGTTCTTCGGATTTGCGGGATCCCACTGCGAGAAGCGGAAGGTGCAGTCCTCCAAAAGTCCCACCGTGCCGAGGAAATACTTGCACATATCCAGACAGAGCTTGAATTCCTCTTCAAGCTGCTCGGGACGGACGATGAAATGTCCCTCGGAAATGGTGAACTGACGCACTCTGATAAGTCCGTGCATCTCGCCGCTGTCCTCGTTTCTGAACAGAGTTGATGTCTCGGTCAGTCTCATAGGCAGATCGCGGTAGCTTCTCTGTCTGTTGAGGAACACCTGATACTGGAAAGGACATGTCATAGGACGGAGCGCGAAGCATTCCTTTTCCTCGTCATTGGGGTCGCCGATAACGAACATGCCGTCCAGATAGTGGTCCCAGTGACCGGATATCTTGTAAAGCTCACGCTTTGCCATAAGAGGTGTCTTAGTCAGAGTACAGCCCTGCTTTGCCTCATAGTCCTCCACCCAGCGCTGTAATATCTGAATGACCTTCGCGCCCTTGGGCAGCAGTATGGGAAGACCCTGTCCCACATAGTCAACAGTTGTGAAATATTCAAGCTCTCTTCCTATCTTGTTGTGATCCTTTGCTCTTGCCTCTTCGAGAGCCTTCAGATGAGCCTCCAGCTCGCTTGCCTTGGGGAATGCGGTACCATACACACGGCAGAGCTGCTTGCCCTTGGAGTCACCGCGCCAGTAAGCGCCCGTGCACTGTGTGAGCTTGACAGCCTTGACAGCGCCCGTGGACATAAGGTGAGGACCTGCGCAGAGGTCGGTAAAATCGCCCTGCTCATAGAAGGAGATATCCTCGCCCTTGCCTGCGTGCTCGTTGCAGAGCTCCACCTTGTAGGGCTCGCCCATAGCTTCAAGCTTCTTGGCAGCCTCATCAGCGGGGAGACCGTACTGCTTAAGAGGGATATCCTCCTTGCATATCTTCTTTATTTCGGCTTCGAGAGCGTCCAAGTCCTCGCGGGTAAAGGGCTTTTCCACGTCGAAATCGTAGTAAAAGCCGCCGTCGATAGCTGGTCCGATAGCAAGCTTTGCCGAGGGGTATTTCCTCTTGACAGCCTGCGCCAGCATATGGGACGCAGTGTGATTGAAGGCATGCTTGCCCTCCTCGGAATCGAATGTCATCACCTCAAAGGTGCAGTCCTTGTCGAGTATTGTCCGAAGATCGCACACATTTCCGTCGATCTTCACGCAGCATGCCGCCTTGTAAAGACCCATTCCGATGCCCTTGATGACCTCGGCAGCGGAGAGACCGCTTTCAGCCTCTCTGACAGAGCCGTCCTTAAGTGTAAGCTTGATCATAGTTTTATCCTCCCTGTATTGTTTTAATTATTTATACTATTAATAATATCTATCGGATACTATTATTATTTACATTATCTATTATGTCCATAAAGCTGCGTTCAAACAAGCTGTCACATTCAGCCTCGCACTTTCCTTCGCTGTTTTGTTACTTCCGCGGCTTTATGTTACCTAAGCTGAAAGACCCCAAACGCGGCATTGGCAGCGGGTCATCCCGCTCAAAGCTGTCCCGAGAGCATCATCTCCACAAACTGCCTTGCAGCACGTCCCGAACGCCCCGAACGCCGCAGAGCATACGCCTCTGCCTTGGAGAACAGCTCTTCCTTATCGCATTCCAGCCCGTAGCTGTCCGCTAAATTCTCCACTATCCGCAGATACAGATCCTTATTCGGCTTGGTGAAGGTGACCTTCAGCCCGAACCGCTCCGAAAGTGAGGTAAGCTCCTCCATGCTGTCGCGGGCGTGCATATCGTCGCCCTCGCGGTCGGAGTATTTCTCCTTGACAAGATGACGGCGGTTGCTGGTGGCATATATGACAATATTTGAGGTCTTGGACGAAGCCGATCCCTCCAGTACGGCTTTCAGCGCGCCGAAATCGTCGTCGTCCGAGGAAAATGACAGGTCGTCGATGAAAATGATGAATTTCAGCGGATTTTTCGCAATTTTTTCAATAACGAGGGGCATTTCGTGAAGCTGCGACTTTTTCATCTCGATAAGCCGCAGACCGTCGTCCTTGAACTCGTTGACCACCGCCTTGACGGTGGAGGACTTGCCCGTTCCCGCGTCGCCGTACAGCAGAGCATTCGCCGCAGGCTGACCTCTAAGCAGAGCCTTTGTGTTGTCGATGACCTTTCTGCGCTCGGTCTCGTAGCCCGAAAGCTGTGAAAGCCTCTGCGGGTCCGGATTCTTCACGGGGACGATAATTCCGTCCCGAAGCAGGAATGTGTAGTATTTCGCAAAAATGCCGTAGCCCCTGGTCTGCAGCTCGGACATCCTGCGGGCGTATATATCGTGGAAATCCAGCGGCGAGGTGTTCCAGCCCGCCATATAGCCGTCGTAGGACATGCATGCCCTGACCTCCATGGGGGTGACCGCTCCCGCTTCTCCGAGAATTTTCAGCTCCTCGTGAGCGGCGGTGTCCATCACCTGAGGTATCTCCTTCATCTGCGCATGGCGGAGCATATAATCGTTCTCGTCCTCGGAGATAACGCCCATAAGATACTCGGTAAGGTTATCAGTATGAGCATACAGCGCCGAGCAGAACTCTCCGCAGGTAAAGGGAGAAGGCTCCGCAAACATTTTCACCATTTTAGAAACAACATCATCCTTAAGCACATTCCTGAACACAGAAAGCGCAGAAAGTCTGACAGCAAGGTCATTAAGCATAATCGTTCCTCCCCGGAAGTACATAGTCCTTAGTAATTAGTCATTGGCAATTAGCACTATATACTAAGCACTAATTACTACGTACTATTCACTAAATAAAAAATCCCCGACAAAATGTCAGGGACGATATTTACCGTGTTTCCACCCAAATTTACACACTGTATAAAACAGCATGCCTTGTACGCTCTGTAACGGGAGCACCCGCTGTTTATTGGACAGGCTCAAGGGCGGTACGTCTTATCGGGATATCCTATTCATCTGCGGAATACGTTCCTTTCAGCATACGGAACGCTCTCTGAAGACCGCGGAGGAAAAACGCTTCCCTGTCAATGCGATAAAAGTATTAACTTATATAAATTATGATAACATCACCCGATTATTCTGTCAACAGTTATTTTTTACAGTTAATAAAAAATTTTTTCGGGGCAAAAAGTACATTTTTCACAAAAGGATATCAGACGGGAGAAAATTGTAAACAAAAATTAATCAGCAAATATCACAAAATTCCTTGACAATTCCGTTAAATTATATTACAATAGAATTATGACTGCAATATATATTAAATATACTTGCTCAGGAACGCCAAAAATTTCATATTTTATGAATAATTTGCGGCGAGCCTGTAAAGAATATAAATTGCTTCTGTTTTTTTATCATTGCTTCTATGGCTTAATAGAAGATTTATTATATTTCCCCTTTAAATTTATATTATATATCAACGCCGCATATCTGCGGATTTGTATAAAGTATGAATCGCTGAATAGTCCGAAAGGGCTAAAGTATCTTAAAAATCTTATATTTCGCCTTATAGAAGTAATGTCCGATCATTATTTATATAAGGAGGTCATGCTATGCCAACGGTATTAATCGCTGTTATCGCAGCCGTAGCTGCTGCCGCCGTATCGGGAATAATCTTTTTCCGCGTAGGCGTGTCATACAGAAAAGCTCAGGCGGAATCGGTAATAGGCTCGGCGGAAAAGGAAGCCGAAAGGATAATCGAAACTGCCCGCGAAGAAGCCGAAAGCAAAAAGAAGATCGCCCTTGTGGAGGCTAAGGACGAGATCCACAAGGACCGCAACGAACTTGAAAAAGAGATCAAGGACAGACGTAACGAGCTTTCCCGTCAGGAAAGACGCATCCAGCAAAAGGAAGAAAACCTTGACAAGAAAAACGACAATCTTGAAAAAAAGGACGAGCTGCTCCAGAAAAAGCTGAAACAGGCGGACGAAAAGCTTGAAGAAGCTGAGGTCATCAGAAAATCACAGCTTGAAACTCTGGAAAAGATATCCCAGTTCACAATGGATCAGGCTAAGGAGCATCTGCTCTCCATGCTGGAAAACGACCTTTCTCACGAAAAGGCGCTGAAAATCCAGCAGTACGAGCAGCAGCTCAAGGACGAGTGCGAGGACAAGGCAAGAAATCTTATCTCCCTGGCAGTATCCAAATGTGCCGCAGACCAGGTGGCAGAGACCGCTGTTTCCGTTGTTCCTCTCCCCAACGACGAGATGAAGGGACGTATCATCGGACGCGAGGGAAGAAATATCAGAACTCTTGAAACGCTTACGGGCGTTGAGCTTATCATCGACGATACTCCCGAGGCTATCACACTTTCCTGCTTCGACCCCGCAAGAAGAGAGGTCGCACGCATCGCCCTTGAAAAGCTTATCGCCGACGGACGGATCCACCCCGCCCGCATCGAGGAAATGGTCGAGAAGGCAAAGCGCGAGGTCGAGCATAAGATCAAGCAGGAGGGCGAAAGAGCCGTCCTTGAGACCAATGTTCACGGTATCAACCACGAGCTTGTAAAGCTTCTCGGACGTCTCCGCTACAGAACGTCCTACCGTCAGAACGTGCTCAACCACTCCATAGAGGTATCCCACTTAGCGGGTATCATGGCTTCCGAGCTTGGCGTTGACGCAAATCTTGCACGCCGCGCAGGTCTGCTCCACGATATCGGCAAGGCGTTAAGCTACGAGATAGAAGGCTCCCACGTACAGATAGGCGTTGACGTATGCCGCAAGTACAAGGAGAATCCCGAGGTCATCCACGCTATCGAGGCTCACCACGGCGACGTTGAGACCAAGACAGTCATCGCAGCACTGGTACAGGCGGCGGACGCAATTTCCGCAGCAAGACCCGGCGCAAGAAGCGAGAACTATGAAAACTACATCAAGCGCTTACAGAAGCTTGAAGAGATATGCAATTCCTATGACGGCGTTGAGAAATCCTACGCTATCCAGGCAGGAAGAGAAGTCCGCATAATGGTAACGCCCGAAAAGGTCAACGATGAAAAGATGGTCATCATCGCAAGAGATATTGCAAAGCGTATCGAAAACGAGATGGAATATCCCGGTCAGATAAAGGTACATATCATCAGAGAAAGCAGAGCTATCGAGTACGCGAAGTAACCGGGAACGCCCCGGCGGCGGTGACGCGTCCATCGTTCCTGTCATATCTTCCCAAACGGCCGCGAAAGCGCATTATCGGCAATATGTTTATAACGTTCGGAGACTTTTTACAGTCCCGAACGTTTTTTTGCGAAAAAATCAAAAAAAATCCCTACAAAACCTTGTAATCCTATTATTCATATGGTATAATTATATAAGAAACTTTATTCCGCAAAAATTTTCGGGAAAGGACGTAATATTTATGAAAATTTCAACAAAGGGAAGATACGCTCTGAGAATGTTACTGGATCTTGCGCTCCATTCCGATGACGGCTTTATTGCTCTCAAGGACGTTGCCGAGCGGCAGGACATCTCAAAGAAATATCTGGAGCAGATAGTACCGCTTCTGAACAAATCGGGGCTGCTTAAAACAAACAGGGGATATCAGGGCGGCTACATGCTCATCAAGGACCCCGGAGAATATACGGTAGGCGAGATACTCCGCGTCACCGAAGGAAGTCTTGCGCCCGTTGCATGTCTTGACCATGACTCCAACGACTGTCCCCGTGCCGCTTCCTGCATGACACTGTACATATGGGAGGGTCTGTACAATACCGTCACCGAATATCTGGACAGCATTACTCTCCGGGATATTCTTGATCGTGCCGAGGAAACGGGAGCCAATGACTTCTGCATCTGACCCATGAAATTTTTGACCCGCAGCGATGGTTTCGCTGCGGGTCTTGCTTTTCACTCTGTTCGATTTTGGCGGATTTTGGGGCTCTGAGATTTACCGACTATTCGCTGTTCGTTTTCGGCTAAGAGGATTTATCTGCTTAGCATTAGATTTTCTGACTATTTACGGTTAGCTTTCGGCGGAGCTCCGCTCCGCGCATTTGATTCGAATGCTTTAGCATTATTGCTGCTCAAATGCAGCTGCGGGTCATCCCGCCTATTCACTATTATCCGCCCGCCTGTGCTCATACAGGATATTCACCGCGTTCTGCATCAGGTCTACCTTTTTCTCGTTCTTGTTCAGCTTTATGCCGATATAGGGCTTATCCGCCGAACCGTTTACCGTCACCCGCGATCTATACACCGCTACAAGCGCTTGTATCTGCTCCAGCTCCGCATTCTTGATGACGAATATCATCATGCCGCTTCTCTGGGATATCTCCGTGATACCGATCTCGCTCGCCATGTTCCGCACAAGCGCTACCGTGATAAGCCCCTCTATCGCCCTCGGCGGGTCGCCGTAACGGTCAATGAACTCGTCGATAAGATCCATGCTGTCCTCTTTGGTGCGTACCTGCGCGATCTTGTGATAGGCTTCAAGCCGCCCCGAAAGACTTGTTATATAGTCGTCGGGGATATGCGCTTCTATCTGCAGATCCACCAGACATTCCTCGGGAGTGTGAGGCGGCGCTTCGCCCTTCATCTCCGCCAGCGCTTCGGACAAAAGCTGTAAATACATGTCATATCCGACCGCCTCCATATGTCCGTGCTGACGTCCTCCCAGAACGGAGCCTGCGCCTCGTATCTCCAGGTCGCGCATAGCCACGCGAAAGCCGCTGCCGAACTGCGTGAATTCGCGGATAGCGTCAAGCCGCTTTGCGGATATTTCCGTCAGTACCTTTCCGGGACGGAAGGTAAAGTACGCAAATGCGCGGCGGTTGGAACGTCCCACACGGCCGCGGAGCTGATACAATTGAGAAAGTCCCAGTCTGTCCGCGTCCTCGATGATAAGCGTATTCACGTTGGGAACGTCCACGCCCGTTTCTATCAGCGTGGTGCACACCAGAATATCTATCTCGTGGTCTACCACCTGCCGCCATATCTCGGACAGCTTATCCTCGGATATCTGACCGTGCGCCACGGCTATTCTTGCTTCGGGTATCATCAGTCCCAGCTTTCCCGCGCACTGCTCTATGGTGTCGATTCGGTTGTGGATATAGTACACCTGCCCGCCGCGGCGCAGCTCCTTGGTTATCGCCTGATGGATAACTCCCTCATTGTGCTCGATGACGAAGGTCTGCACGGGATAGCGATCCACGGGGGGCTCCTCGATGACGGACATATCACGTATGCCGCTCATTGCCATGTTGAGGGTACGTGGGATAGGCGTTGCCGAAAGAGTGAGTACATCTATGCCCATAAAGGATTCCTTGAATTTCTCCTTGTGGGCAACGCCGAACCGCTGTTCCTCGTCGATTATGGCAAGCCCTAAGTCCTTGAACTTCACGTCCTTCTGCACAAGGCGGTGAGTGCCGATTATCATATCTATCCTGCCTATTTCAAGGTCCTTGAGGATATCTGCCTGCTGCTTTTTCGTCCTGAATCGGGACAGCAGCTCTATTTTAAAGGGGAAATGCTCAAAGCGCTTCAAAGCCGTCTGGAAATGCTGCCACGCAAGCACGGTGGTCGGAACGAGTATCGCGCACTGCTTGCCCTCCTCCATGCACTTGAACGCCGCACGGAACGCCACCTCGGTCTTGCCGAAGCCCACATCTCCGCAGAGCAGTCTGTCCATAGGGACGGGCTTTTCCATATCCTCCTTGATCTCCTCGATGCATTTCAGCTGATCGTCGGTCTCGGCATAGGGGAAGCGTCCCTCAAAGTCCGCCTGCATATCGTCGTCCTCGGGGAATGCATGACCGGGAGTCTGACTGCGCTTTGCATACAATGCAGTAAGCTCGTCTGCCATGTCGTGGACTGCTTTTTTGACCTTTGCACGAGTTCTCTGCCACTCGGTGGAGGACAGCTTGTTGAGCTTCACACCCGTATCGTCGCGGGGACCGATATATCGTGAAACAAGGTCAAGCTGGGTCACGGGAACATACAGAACGTCCGTACCTGCGTACTTTATGGTGATATAGTCCTTGGTAACGCCGTCGGTCTCTATCTTGCTTATGCCCGTAAAGCGGCCTATTCCGTAAAGAGCATGCACCACAAGATCGCCGTCGGAAATTTCCGAAAGAGAGCGTATCTCCTTGCCCTTATCCTTTTTGGCAAGGCGGCGCTTTGCGGTCATCGCCTTGGACTGGGTGATAAGCGCAGTTTTGCTGTCGGGATAGTCATAGCCCGACGAAACGCTGCCCGTCATAAGCAGCACAAAGCCGGGAGTAAGCACCGAGTTTTCGTCAGCAATAGCGCAGCTGATACCGTATTCACGGAGGTCATCGGCAATTATGGGGAGAGTTTTCTCCGAGCCTGCCATAACGATGACCGAATATTTCCTGTCGGTCAGAGATTTCAGATCCTCGTCCAGCTGGCGCATTTCACCGCCCCAGGGAGCTGTCTGATAAGCGTTTATTGTGGTGAGCTTTTTGAACTTCACATCGGAGCTTCGCAGGAAGGTATCCGCATATATAGTGGGATTTTCCGCAGCCATTGACATGGTCTCGGAAATGTCGATCATATAGCCGTCCAGTCCGCGGCAGAGCATACCCTCTTCAAGGAGTATCTTCACGTCCTCGGTATACTGTGCGAAAACTCCCTTTGCCCTGTCGATGATGTTATGATACTCGCTTATGACGACAATTCCCTTGATATAGTCGAAAATACGGGCAGGCTTTTCATAGGCGATTGATATATACTTGTCAAGAGCGCCCACGGGAAGTCCTCCGTTTATGCGGTCGATATCCTTTGCCAGATTCTGTCTGACAAGCTCCGTCTTTTTTCCCCTTACCTTTGAGGAAAGAGCGGATATTTTTTCGATGAAGTCATCGTCTGACCTGAAAAGCGTTTCCAGTGCGGGAGGTATCTCGATAATATCCACAGGGTCGGTGCGGCGCTGGGTCTCGATGTCGAAATAGGACAGCGAATCTATTTCATCGCCCCACAGTTCAAGTCGGACGGGATATTTCGACTGCACGGGGAAAATATCCGCAATAGCTCCCCTTATGGAAAACTGGGACTGACCCTCGACTGCGTCGCAGCGGGTATAGCCTGCGGCGATAAGCTTTTCCGCCAGTTCCCGTGTATCGACCTCGCCGCCCTGCTCGAGAATGACTGTATTCTCCGACAGCACCTCGGGAGGTATAGTCGCCTGCATGACAGCTTCTGCGGAGGCGCAGACATAGCGGCACTCCTTGTTCAGTATCTTAGTCAGCACGCCCAGCCGCATATGCTCGTATTCTCTGGATACCGAGTCCGTTTCGGCAAGAGTAAAATCCTTAGCGGGATATACGCAGGCATATTCTGCGGTGCACATTCCGTTTATATCGTCGGCGAAACGGCGGGCGGCTGCCTCGTCCTCGGCAATGATAAGCACAGGCTCTCTGTCCGCGTCATTGTACAGGCTCATGGCAAGCTGTGCCTTATGGATCGCCGATATCCCCGAAACGGAAACGGGATATTCTCCGCGCCTTACCGCGTCGGAGATATCCTTAAACTGAGGGACCTTTTCTATCGCCTTAAAAAATAAGTTCATAATATTTTCCTTGTCAAGAGTTGAATTTGTTCATAGCCTTGTCGGTATTTCCCGAGACAATAAGCTCCAGTGCTTCGCATGCCTTGTCTGTGGCTTCGTGCATGAGAGGTATCTCCTCCTTGGTGAAGCCGGACAGCACCCATGCGGCAAGATCATAGTCCTTATTAGGCTTTGCGCCCACGCCTATCTTTATTCTGGGAAAAGCGTCGGAGCCCGAAAGATATATAATGGACTTCATACCGTTATGACCGCCGTCGGAGCCCTTGCGGCGGATACGCAGCTTAGAGGGCTCAAGGCTTATATCGTCGTAGCAGATTATCACATTTTCGGGAGGGAGCTTGTAGAAGTTCATCGCCTCGGTAACGGCCTCGCCGCTGTTGTTCATAAAGGTGGAGGGCTTCATAACAAGGCAGTGCTTTCCGCCGAGCATTACTTCTCCCGTAAGAGACTTGAATTTCAGTTTTTTTATAGAAAAGCCGTGCTTTCCGGCGAGAGTATCCACCGTCATAAAGCCCGCGTTATGGCGGGTATTTTCATACTGTGAACCGGGATTTCCCAGCCCCACGATGATATACTCCACCTTGCCGCTGACAGCTGAATTATCCTCGGTTTTTATCTTATCGAATATGTCAAATATACTCATGATTTTCCTCTTTTTTCTATATCTCTTTTAGATTTGATGTTCGTTTTCGGCTTAGCCTTTGTTGGATTTTGGGCTTTGCGGTTACATACGAGTAATTGTTCGTTTTCGGCGGAGCAGAGCTCCGCGCATTTGAATCGCCTAACGGCTCTCAAATGCATGCCGCCCGTGATTTGCTTCAAGTTTGTATATATTTTCTGTTGGTTTTTCTGCCTTCCGTGATTTTTTCGGTCACGGGCGGCATTATTAATTGTTCGTCTTTTCGGCTTTGACTCAGAACATCGCTGTGTTACGTGCCGGTGGGGGATTTCGCCGCTTGCGAGCGGCGACCAAAGGACGCCGCCCTTTGGAAACCTGCAGCCTTGAAAGGCTGGCGAACTTTTTAATTCGGACTTACTACTTATTCGCTGTTACTCTCACCCTCGAACCTTCCTTAGTTTCGGGAATTGCTGACTTCCGCGGCTTAATGTAACCTAAGCTGAAAAACTCACAACGCGGCAACGACCGCGGGGGACCCCGCCGCGGCAATGGCTGCGGGTCATTCCGCCACTATTAACCGCCACAACGGGCATAGCCCCATATGCAGCGTATCCCGACTTTTGTCGAATACCGCGCAATATGGGGTGCTATAGACTATGTTTACTTTATTTATTACTTGTTGAACAGCGGAGATATCGACGCGTCCATGTATATCCTCTGGATAGCCTGCGCAAATACGGGCGCTACGGGGAGGGTCTTTATCTTGTCGATGCGCTTTTCATCGGGCAGCGCAATCGTGTCAAGGATAACAAGCTCCTTGATAACGCTGTTCTGTATCCTCTCAATGGCAGGACCCGAAAGTACGCCGTGTGTCGCACATGCATATACTTCGCTTGCTCCGCCTATCTCGATGATAGCCTTCGCCGCGTTGCAGAGTGTGCCTGCTGTGTCGATCATGTCGTCAACGAGGATAACTTTCTTATCCTTAACATCGCCGATGATGTTCATTACCTCGCATACATTGGCTCTCTGACGTCTCTTGTCAACGATGGCAAAGGGAGCGCCGAACTTCTGCGCAAAGTTTCTCGCACGGGTGACTGAGCCTAAATCGGGAGATACTATCATGCAGTCGTCCTTGCAGTCCTTGAACTTCTCGATGAAGTAGGGCGCAAGAATGGGCACGCCGAGAAGGTGGTCAACGGGGATATTGAAGAATCCCTGTATCTGGGGGCAGTGAAGGTCCATTGTAAGCACTCTGTCCGCGCCTGCTGTGGTGATGATGTCGGCGCAGAGCTTTGCGGAAATGGGATCTCTTGCCTTAGCCTTTCTGTCCTGTCTTGCATAGCCCATGTAGGGAATAACCGCGGTGATACGTCCTGCGGAGGCTCTCTTGAATGCGTCGATCATAATGAGCAGCTCCATGAGATTGTCATTCACGGGAGTGCTTGTGGACTGAACGACGAAAACGTCCGAACCTCTGACGCTTTCCTGAATGGAAACGCTTATCTCACCGTCGGAAAATCTTACGACCTCGGACTGTCCCAGAGGAAGTCCCAGCGATTCCGCGATCTGCTTTGCGACCTCGGGGTTTGAATTTGCGGAGAAGATCTTAATATCCTTGCCGTGTACGTTCATTTTTTAATATCTCCTTATGTTAAGAATTATAAAATACTGTTCAAAGAACCGTATTATTTGCCTGATTTTTTCGCCTTTTCTATCCTTGATGCAAGGCGCTTTGTGCCGAAGCCCTCGACTATCTTTTCGTCGGGTCTGCCGAGAACAAGTGCTCCGTCGGGAACGTCCTCGGTAACGGTAGTACCCGCTCCCGTATAGGCTGCGTTTCCAATCTTAACGGGCGCCACAAGATTTGTGTTGCAGCCGATAAAGGCATTGTCGCCAATCTGTGTGCGGAATTTCTTTTCGCCGTCATAGTTGCAGGTAGCCACTCCGCAGCCGATATTTACCCCGCTGCCCACGTCCGAATCTCCAACGTATGTAAGATGCGAAATTGCTGTATTATCGCCGATATTGGAATTTTTAATTTCAACGAAATCGCCTATCTTCACGCCCTCGCCCACAACACAGCCGGGACGCAGCTGAACAAAGGGTCCGATATGTGCGCCGCGTTTCACCTGACTTTCGTAAGCCTGAACGGAATTAAGGGTGACATTTTCGCCAATAGTACAGTTGTCGATAATGCAGTTGGGACCGATAACACAGTTCTCGCCGATCTCGGTATTTCCGCTGATGATGCAGCCCTGAAGTATCTTCGTGCCTCTGCCGACCTTCACATCTCTGCCTATGGAAACACCGTCGGTGCAGACGAACTCCACTCCCTCGTCAAGCAGC
>JALEMR010000051.1 GCA_022768245.1 Oscillospiraceae bacterium | reverse complement strand
GATGATGGGCGCAGAGGTGCTTTTCCTTACCAATGCGGCTGGCGGCGTGAACTATTCCTTTGAAGCAGGGGATTTTATGCTCATCAACGACCAGATATGCATGGCGCCTTCTCCGCTTATCGGTGAAAATCTCGACGAGCTGGGTCCCAGATTCCCCGATATGAGCGAGATATACAATAAAACTCTCCGCAGTATCGTGAAAAGTACCGCAAGACAGCTCGATATCCCGCTGCGTGAGGGCGTTTATATCCAGCTTACGGGTCCTAACTATGAATCGCCGTCGGAGGTGCGCATGGTGCGCATCATGGGCGCCGACGCTGTGGGAATGTCAACCGCCTGCGAGGCTATCGCCGCAAATCATGCGGGCATGAAGATCGTGGGGATATCTTGCATTTCAAATCTTGCCTGCGGAGTGTCCCCGAAGCCGCTGTCTCATGCGGAGGTACAGGAGACCGCCGACAAGGCTGCTCCTATGTTCAAGAAGCTTATCACAGGCTCCATCGTCAACATTTACAACTCACTTTAAAGTATATGAATATCAGATTTTACAACGGATATGTCCTATATCCCGATATGACTGCCAAAAGGGGAGAGGTCACCGTCGCCGGAGATACGATCTCCTATGTCGGCGAAAAGGCTCCCGATATGAAGTACGACCGTGAGATAGACCTTCACGGAGATCTGCTCATGCCCGGCTTCAACAATGCGCACACTCACTCGGCTATGACCTTTCTCCGCAGCCGCGCGGACGACCTTCCTCTGGACAAATGGCTGAATGAGCAGATATTCCCCCGTGAAGCTAAGCTCTGCGGCGAGGATATCTATACTCTGTCAAAGCTGGCGGTGCTGGAATATCTGTCGGGCGGGATAACCTCCTGCTTCGATATGTATTTCTATCCAGATGATTTTGTTTCTGCCATGACGGACTGCGGCTTTCGCGCCGTCCTCTGCGGAGCGGTGAACGATTTCTCCGAATCCGCCGAAAAGCTGGAGGACTACTACAACAGATTCAACGGTATATCTCCGCTGATATCCTATAGGCTGGGCTTCCACGCCGAATATACCACAAGCGAGGGCTTGCTCCGCGAGATAGCACAGCTTGCGGAAAAGTATCATGCTCCCGTATATGCTCACAGCTCGGAGACAAAAAAGGAGACCGAGGAATGCATCGCCCGTCACGGCATGACTCCCACCGAGTACTTTGATAGTCTCGGACTGTATAATTACGGCGGGGGAGGCTTTCACTGCGTATACATGAGCGATAACGACCTTGATATCTACCGCCGCAGGGGACTGTATGCGGTGACGAATCCCTGCTCCAATGCAAAGCTTGCCAGCGGTATCGCTCCGCTTTGCAGAATGTCCGATATGGGCATAGGTCTTGCTGTGGGAACGGACGGTCCTGCCAGCAACAACGCTCTGGATATGTTCCGCGAAATGTATCTCGGAACGGTGCTGCAGAAGCTGTCACGGAATGACGCGGCGGCACTGCCTGCGGAGATCATCCTGAAGGCGGCGCTTTCGGGCGGTGCGGACGCAATGGGCATAAACTGCGGACGTATCAAGACAGGCTGTCTTGCGGATATGACGGTCATCAGAATAAACGACCCAAACATGCAGCCTGTGAACAATATCCCCGCAAATCTTGTATACAGCGGCTCTAAGTCAAACGTGCGGCTGACTATGGTCAACGGCCGCATACTTTACGAAAACGGTGATTTCTTCATTGGCGAGGAGCCCGAAAGGATATACGAACGGTCAGCGAAGATAGTCGAAAGGATTCGGTGACATAGTGAGAGAGGAAGTATGAAATATGATAAGGAGAACTAAAGTATTTATTGTACTTGGGCTTATCCAGGCGTTTTTCCTTTCGCTGGTGATATCGGCGGTGGGGCTGCTCACCATGCATCAGCTTGGCGAAGAGGACAAAGCCGAAAAGAAAAATAAACGCAGCTGCAAATGCAAAAGCGCAGATCCGCAGTAAACTGTCACATATAAAAAAGCCGCTCCCCGAACAGGGAACGGCTTTTTTGCTGTGTGGTGATATTTACTTAGTGAGCTCGTCCGCAAGCTTTTCAAGGTCTGCAATGACCGCAGGCTTTACGGAGGTCTTTATAGTAACTGCCGTATCAATGAAGGTGATGTTCTTCATGGTCTCGAACTCCGCCTTCATGAGCTTTGCAGCCATGGGAGCCCATGAGCCGTTTTCAACAAATGCTACCGTGCGGTTCTGATATGTCTTGGACTTGAGTCTGCCGATAAAGTCTGCCATGGGAGTGAAGATGCCGCCGTCGTAGGTGGACGCTGCGCAGACCATTCTGTCATAGCGGAACGCGTCCTCGACAGCTTCTGCCGGGTCCTCTCTGGAAAGGTCGCAGAGAACAGCCTTGACGCCCTTTGCGGTTATCATTTCAGCCAGCTTTTCCGCAGCCTCCTTTGTGTTGCCGTGGAGAGAAGCATAGGGGATATATACGCCCTTTTCCTCGGGAGCGTAGCTGCTCCATGTGTTATAGCGGTCAATGTAGTGGGAAAGGTCTCCCGTGAGGATAGGTCCGTGAAGAGGACAGATAGTCTTTATATCCAGGGAAGCAGCCTTTTTCAGCAGGGTCTGTACGGGTGCACCGTATTTCCCGACGATGTTGAAGTAGTATCTTCTTGCTTCGCAGTCCCACTCGGCGTCAACGTCAAGGGCGCCGAACTTTCCGAAGCCGTCTGCAGAGAAGAGTATCTTTTCGGTCTGCTCGTACTCTACCATGACCTCGGGCCAGTGTACCATGGGAGCCATGAAGAACTGCAGGATATGCTCGCCGAGAGAAAGTGCTTCGCCTTCCTTTACGGTGACAACTCGTCCCGCAAAATCGGTATCGAAGAACTGTCCCAGCATTCCCGCTGCCTTTGCGCTGCATACAAGCTTCATGTCGGGATATTTTTCCATAGCCGCTCCGATATTTGCGGAGTGGTCGGGCTCTAAGTGCGAAACTATGAGATAGTCGGGTGTCCTGTCTCCGAGAGCGGCGGCAAGATTTGCGAACCATTCCTCGGAAACGCGGTGATCGGCTGTGTCCATAACGGCGATCTTATCGTCGAGGATAACGTATGAATTATAGGATACGCCCTCGGGGACCACGTACTGATTCTCGAAGAGATCCAGCGTTTTATCGTCGCAGCCTATGTATTTTACCTTATCCGAAATAATTGTACTGCTCATTTGAAACGATCCTTTCGATTTAAAATTGCTGACATATCAGCACATATAAAATTATACCACACAGAAAAACGGTTGTCAATACGATAATCTGACATGTTTCTTATTCGGAGGGATTTTTTATTTTGATATAACTGTATTAGTACAAATAGTACATAAAAATATTTGAAAATTATAGGAATTAACTATTGAAAAATTTTGTAGGATATTGTATAATAATTATAGTAAGCTTTTCAAAGGAAACATTGTATGAAATGTACAAAGAAAGAAAAATATTTTGTATATTTATACAAACTTACTCTTTCTTTGAAAAAAATCAGCCTGCTGAGTTGTTTATATAACAGAGAAGCAAAGATCCCGTGAGTATTTCCGTGAGGAAATGTTCTCTGATACAGGATAATATATGCTTCATAATAGAAAAACAATTTGGTTTTACGCCATTTGGCAGAAACGGAGGAACATTATGAAGAAAAATTCTATTTCAAAGGTTGCAAGCGGTGTTCTCGCCGCTATGATCGCAGTGAGCAGCTTGGGAATTTCCGCAGGCGCTTACGACAACTCCATAAGCAAGTCGAGCATGACCCTTACCAAGGGTTATTATACCACACTCAGCATTTACGGCTCTTACGAAGATGTAGAGTGGTACTCCAGCGACGAATCTATCGCAAGAGTATCGAGCACAGGCAAGGTAAGAGGCGTATCAGCAGGTACATGCTACATATATGCGGACGTTGACGGCGAGACCCTTTCCTGCAGAGTGACCGTATCTCCAGGAAAGATAACTCTCAGCAAGTCAAGCCTTACTCTCGCTGTGGGCGAGACCCAGCGCGTTACAGTCACCGCAAAGGGCTCTCACGCTCTTAAGGCTTCCATTTCCAATAAAAACGTAGCCTCCATCTCATGGGCAAAGCCTTTTGTCGGCGACAAGATCGGCCTCGACGTTACGGGCAAAAACAACGGTACCTCAAAGGTCACAGTTTCTCTGAGCAAATATACATCCATATATAAGACTATCAGCGTTACTGTCGGAAACGGTCAGACATCTGTCGGCTCCTCGGCTACCTATTCCACTCAGTATCCCTTCTACAGCAGCTATACCAAGCGCTACTACCAGAGCTACAGCGACGCTCTCTACGCTTCCAACAATAACAGCAGCTATGTTTCTTTAGGCAAGGCTGAGATAGACTGCAGCTCCACCTACAGTGCAAGCTATCCCTATTACAGCAGCTATACCGACAAGTATTACAAGACCTATGCCGACGCGCTGTCTGCTTCGAAAAATATCAGCAGCTACGTTTCCTACGGTGAGAACACCGCGTACAGCAGCTACTACAGCACGACTTATCCCTATTACAGTTCCTACACCCAGAAGTACTACAAGACATATAATGACGCTCTGAAGGCTTCCAATAATATCAGCTCCTACGTTTATTACGGCGACGCATCCGCGGCAAGCAGCACCACATACAGCTCGATATTCCGCTTCTACAGCAGCTACACCAGGCGGTATTACAAGAGCTACGCCGACGCAGTTACTGCTTCAAACAATATGTCCAGCTACGTCACTGAGGGAGACCAGACCAGTACGAGCAAATACTACAGCACAACATATCCTTACTACAGCAGCGTTACAAAGCTGTATTACCAGACCTATCAGGACGCTCTCAACGCTTCCAACGGTAATACCAACTGTGTTTCCACAGGAGACGCAAGCAACAATACAAGCCTGTCGGGCAGCGTAGTATTCCCTTATTACAGCACCTATACCAGCAGATGGTATAAGTCCTATGCCGACGCAGTTGCAGCTTCCGGCGGCAACAGCGCTTATGTATCGGATAAATCATATCTCTATTCCGGCGATATCAGCGCGACCTACGGCACTTCATATCCCTACTACAGCAGCGTTACCGGCAAGTATTACAGATATTATGCAGACGCTCTCGCTGCTTCGGGAAATAACACTTCGTATGTCAAGGATTATTCCACTTCCGGATCGTCTGCAAGCTCCAGCTCGGCATCCAGCGTGGTATATCCCTACTACAGCGCAATTACCAAGAAATACTACAAAACCTATAATGACGCTCTTGCCGCTTCAAACAATAATTCCGGCATGGTAAGCGATCTGTCCGCATTCTATGCGAGCGATATCAGCAATACATATTCGGTCGTAACTCCTTACTACAGCAGCGTTACAGGCAAGTATTACAGAAACTATGCCGACGCGCTTGCAGCTTCAAATAACAATACCTCTTACGTTACAAACGGTCAGAGCAGCGCATCATCCACATCTTACTCCTCAGGCTATCCCTATTACAGCTATGCTACCAACCGTTACTACGCTTCTCTGACTGAAGCATCTTCCGCAGGAGGCTCAAACTACTGCGTTAAGGTATCGGGCAGCATCTCCAACTATCAGAGCTCCACTCCTTCGACTACCTACAAATATTACAACGCCAAGACTAAAACATACTATTCTTCCCTTGAAGTAGCTACTGCTGCAAGCGGAAGCAGCTCCGACGTTTACGTTGCAGCAATATAAGCTCGCCTAAAGCTTTATGACAGGGTGCGGTCCCTTCTCACTTTACTGAGAGGGGACCGATTTTTTTCGGTCAATTGTGATATATTACAAAAATTTGCATAAATTTTTTTGGCGAAATCTATTGATTTTTTCTGCGATAGGTGATATAATAATATCAGAGAAAAGATTCTGCCTTGACCGATAAAGTGTGGTTTTATAATCCAACACTTTTATTTAGGGATTCAGACTCCGACAGGGGATTGCAGACCTCCCGCCGCATTATATGTGCGGGGTAACGGACGCAGGGAGCGTGAAACTGTTGGGCTGTTGCCCACCTGCTTTGTGCGGGTTTTATTCGCCACATGGCGGCTGGGCGGAGTCTTTTATTTTTTCGGCTTATTGCCGATTTTTTTATATCTTTGTTAATAAAGGTGAATTATTTAGTAAAACTTACAAAAAACTATTGATTTTTTGATTTTGATATGTTATAATAAACATAAAATTGAATTACCTAAAACGATTATGGAAACGGAGGAAATTTAAAATGAGTCTTGAAAATATGACCGTTTTGATTTGCGATGATTCACTTCTTGCCAGAAAGAAGATGGTGACTTTTATAAGATCCCTGGGAGTGGGTACTGTCGTTGAGGCGGGCGACGGAGAGGCTTCTGTTAATATGTATAAGAATCATCTCCCCGATGTGACCTTTATGGATATCGTTATGCCGAAGGTCAACGGCGTTGACGCTCTTAAACAGATACTTAAGATAAATCCCGACGCTAAGGTCATTATGGCTTCTTCTGTGGGTACACAGGAAAATCTTAAAGAAGCTATAACCGCCGGCGCTTATGACTTTCTGCAGAAACCGCTTGAGGAAAATCAGGTTAAATCAATCATTGAAAAGCTTGCAAAATAAATTATATTGATCGGATTGGAGTAAAAAATGTTTACACAGTTTTTTGGAAACTACCTTCTTAATAAAAGACTTGTCAGTCCCGAACAGCTCTCCGAGGCGCTTTCTGTTCTGAAAACTACAAGAGTAAAGCTTGGCGTGCTCGCTATCAACGCAGGCTATATGACCGCCGAACAGGTCGAAAGGGTCCATGCAGAACAGCAGAAGGTCGATAAAAGAATAGGCGAGATCGCCGTGGATATGGGATTTATGACAGGCGATCAGGTTGAAAAGCTTTTCTCTCAGCAGTCGGGTACTCACCTGATACTCGGACAGGCTCTCGTCGATAAGGGCTATATGACCAACAGCCGGTTTGAGGAAGCTCTCAACAGCTACAAGAACGAAAACTCTCTGTCGGACAGCGACTTCAAGGATAACGATAACGAAAAGATACAGCAGGTCATCCGCTCTTTCTATGACTTCGATGACTCTGACGATGAGCTTATGGTCGAATACATAGATCTGCTTTTCAAGAATATCGTCCGCTTTATCGGCGACGACTTTATGCCTATGAACTGCGAAAAGATAACCGAGTATTCCTTCGCTAATGCAGGCGTTCAGCATATCAACGGCGAATTCTCCTGCACTTCGTCCATCGACGCGGAGGATGCGGCTTACATCGAATTCGGCTCCAGATACGCGGGCGAACAGCTTACCGCTGTGGACGAAATGGCTGACGCATGCGCAGGCGAATTCCTTAATCTTCACAACGGTCTTTTTGCGGTCAATGTTTCCAACGACACGGGTCGGGAGCTTCGTCTGGAACCCCAGCAGGTGCTCCGCGGCGAGACCCTCACAGGTATGGTCGATACCTACAAGATACCTCTCATTTTCCCCTTTGGCACCATTACTTTCATCATCGGCAATTATTGATAAATATTATATCACGGTCATGCGGCGTTCCGCGTGACCGTTTTTTATGCAAAAAAGACGGCAGGAAACCATATTCCTGCCGTCTGAAGCTTTCAGACCGTATACTATTCGTACAGCTTTTCCGTGAGCTCGTCTATCCGCTCGATAGGGAAGGGCGGCATTGCCAGCGGCTTCATCGCCAGTGACATAAGCTTTACGGGGCTGTCGTCCGCAGCTATCCTGTTGGACGACAATGTGCCGCATATCCTGCACCTGTGGATAACTGCCCATTCGCCGTTTTTGCGCACCCATACTGCCACGGGCTCCATGAGTCCTCCGCAGTCTGCGGCTCTGTCGCCGGGCTCGATATCCAGATGCACACTGCAAAGACAGTAGGGACAATGGTTCCTGTGACCGCTGCCCGCTCCTTCGGGGACTACAAGTCTTCCGCAGGATCTGCAGGTGAATTCCTCGGTGCACGGATGTGTTCTGTAATAGTTCTTGTCAAACGCTCTTTTTTTATTTTCCCTGTTCATGGGGTATCCTCCTGAAAGTATATTAAAAATACTCTTTGGGAGGCTTATGCAGATGTGTACATGACCTCCCGATCAGCACACAATCTCCTTTTTATTTGTTTTTGTCATGCAAAGATCTCCTTGAAAATATTCGGATATTATCCGTATCTATATTTTACCACATCGCATCCCGTCCGTCAACACATTTATGAAAAAAATATAGTAAAAAAATCAAAAAAATCTCTGTACATTTGCAAAAGTTTATGGTATAATAAAACAGTACATATTCGATGAATCTTACGGAGGTGATATAATGCCCGATTGGTTTGGCGCGGATAAGTTCGAACGGGCTTTCAAGTCTGCTCTGAAACGCTGCGATATTTCCGTGACGGAAAGAAAAAACGATAATCTTTATCTTCTGTCTATGGGACAGCTTGAGATAGAAACCGATACTACCGCTGTGCGGCAGAGATTTATGAAGACCCGCTCTCAGAATACGCTGGATAATTTCGCCGATGAATTGTCCTACCGCTTCAGTCTTGAGGGGAGACTGAATTCCTTTACCAATGCGCAAAGCTATCTGCGGCTCATAGTTCTGAGGGAGGACGAACCGCAGGACGGCATGATATATTCCGATTTCGCGGGGACGCTGAAAAAGGCAGTCTGCTATGTGGGCGAACGGAACGATATCCATATGCTGAACGATAAATATCTCAGACGGTGGAGCGTGCCCAAGGAAGTGCTTTTTTCGGTGGCTGACCGCAATATGGGACGTTTTCTCGCAAAGACCGATTTCAATTTCACCGAGATAACCCAGGGCGTCAACGTCGTGGAATTCGAGGCAAAGGGTGATGCACTCGTGGTCTCTACCATGCTCTGCACCGATTTCAGAGACTTTATTACCGAAAAGTTAGGCTATCCCTTCCTTGTGGCTGCGCCTTCGCGGGAGACTCTCCTTGCAGTCCATGATATCCCCGACAGCATATTCTGCAGTCTCGGAGAAGCAGTGGCAAGGGACAACAAATGGGCGGACAGCCCTCTTACTACCGAGATATTCTGCTTCACTCCCGACGGCGTCTCGGTCGCGGCTAAATTTTAATTTTACGGAGGTTTACAGTCATGGGAAAATCATCAAAGAAAAAACCGAGAAAGAACAGCAACTATCAGACTCCGAAAAAGGCAGCTGCCGCAGCTGCTGAGGCTGCTGCTGCCGAGGAAGCAAAGCAGGCTCGTCAACAGGCGGCAAAGAAAAAACCCACAGGCTCCGAGCACAAGCTCTGGCTCAGGATAATTATGGGTGTGATGGCTTTGCTGATAATACTGTCATTTATCCTGCTGCCCTCAATGAGGACAAGCGCTGCCGACGACGGGACCGTTTCCGTTACATCCTTTGACACGGGTAACTTAAGCTCCGCCCTCTACGAGGCAATGGACGGCGTTGACAGGAACAACGTATATCGCCTGTCCGTCAGCGGAGGTACTCTTAATGCTGCCGATTACAATGCTATCACCGAGCTTCCCAATCTCGAATACATCGAGCTTGCAGGCGCTCAGACCGAAAACGGAATTATCCCCGAAAATGCTCTTCCCGCAAGAAATCAGCTGACCTATATCAGTCTGCCTTCAAATACGCAGGTCATCTCCGACAGCGCCTTCAACAACAACAAGGTGCTTGTCAAGGTAAGCATGCCCGACTGCGTGACTAAGATAGGCAAATATGCCTTTGATTCCTGCATTGCGCTGACCGATATCACCATTCCCGCAGGCGTTGCCGAGCTGGGCGAGGGCGCTTTCAGAGACTGTCAGAGCCTTGCGCAGTTCACTCTTCCCGCAGGGGTTACCGAGATACCTGCATACTGCTTCTCAAAGTGCGTATTCACCGAATTCTACATCGGACCGCAGGTCACCTCTATCGGCGACGGAGCCTTTTCCGACTGCCATGAGCTGAAGGACGTGTACATCTACGGCGACAACGCTCCCGAGCTTAAGGGCGGCAGCGTTTTCCAGAATCTCAACGTGACTATCCACACCGCAGACGACGCCGAGGGCTACGACAGCTGGGGCAATAACTTCGTTTCCACTGCCGAGGGCTTCAATGAGGAGTATGTTCCTCCCGAGACTCAGACTCAGGCTCCCGTTTATGAGGAAACCGAGGACGCTCCCGAGGAAACAGTCGCCGAGACCGAATCCGAGACCGAGGAAACCTCCGGCGAATCACAGAACAACGCCGCTTCCGAAGAACAGTCCGAAGCCGCTCCCGCAGAATCAAAGAGCACGGGCGTGAGCCTTCCCGTTGTTATCGTGATCGTCGTTGTTGTGGCTGCTGCGGCTGTGGGCGTTACTCTTGCTGTCGTAAAAAAGAAGAAATGATTATCTTATTTACATAAAATATTTTCCTCAATGTCAGAAGATAATGTGAAAAATCCCGAAAATTTCATTCCTTATTGACATTGAGGATTTTATATGTTATTATGTTAATATGTTAGTACATTAAAGTGAAAGGAACTGTTATATGAAAAGCTACGACCTCATTTCCCCCGAGGGGACAAGAGATTTGATCTTAGGCGACTGCGCGGTTGTCCGTCTGGTCGAGAAAAGACTCCACGACATTTTCAGATCGGGCGGATACAGCGAAGTTATCACTCCCGGACTGGAGTTTTACGATGTTTTTAATCAGAAGTCAAGATATTTCCCGCAGGAGACCATGTACAAGCTGGTGGACGGCAAAGGCAGACTTCTCGTTGTCCGCCCCGATTCCACCATGCCTATCGCACGAGTTGTTTCCACTCGTTTCAGGGAACAGCCTCTGCCCATACGCCTTTACTACAGTCAGAACGTTTTCCGCATCAAGCCCAGCATGAGGGGCAGAAGCGATGAGATTCGCCAGACGGGCATCGAGCTTATCGGCTCCGCTTCAAGACGCGCCGATCTGGAGGTCATCTACAAGGCTATTGAAGTACTGTCCTCCTGCGAGAAGGACAATTATCGACTTGAAATAGGTCATATCGGCTATTTCAAGGAGCTGCTGAACGCTCTCGGCGCAGACCCCGATACCGTGGAGCAGATCCGCAGCTTCATCGAGGTCAAGAACTATCCCGCGCTCAACGATCTCCTTGACGGCTTCGGAGAGAATCCCGCTGCTGCGGCGTTAAAGCAGCTGCCCCGTCTTTTCGGCGGTATCGAAGTCCTCGACGACGCTGACAAGCTTTTCTCCAACAACGAAACAAGGCGGGTGCTGAACGAACTCAAAGGCATATATTCCGCAGCCGAGGAAATGGGCTCAGCAGACAAGATCACCATTGATCTGGGTCTCGTAAACCGCATGGACTACTACACGGGTATCGTGATAAAGGGCTATTTAAGCGGCTTCGGCGATTCGGTGCTCTCGGGCGGACGCTATGACAAGCTGCTCTCCGAGTACGGCTATGATATGCCTGCTACGGGCTTTGCAGTAAACGTGGACGCAGTCGCAAAGGTAATGCGCAGATCCGACGATCACACTCCCGCCCCTGCGGATGTGCTCGTATTCGGCGAAGAGGGCTTTGAAGCGGCTGCCGTTAAGCATTGCAGCGAGCTTGCCGCAAAGGGCGAGATAGCCGAGAATTCCGTTGACGATACCATCGAGGAAGCGGCTGCATACGCAAAGAAAAAGGGTATAAAGCGAGTTGAGATCGTATCTGACGAGATCAGAATTATTAATCTGTAAAGGAATGTATCTGATGAATATAAATGAAAGACCGCTGAGGATAGCTCTTACAAAGGGCAGACTCGAAAACAAGACCGTTGAGCTGTTCGAAAAGATAGGCTACGACTGCACCGCAGTCCACGAAAAGGGGAGAAAGCTCATTCTCCCCGTAGGGGATTCCATCGAGGTCGTTCTTGCAAAGGCTGCGGACGTTATTACATATGTGGAAAACGGCGTGTGCGACATGGGTGTGGTTGGCAAGGACACTATCATGGAAATGAGCGGAAAGTTCTTCGAGCTGGTGGACCTTGGCTTCGGAAAATGCAAGTTCGCTCTTGCGGGCAAAAAGGGAAACGACTTCTACGCAGGCTATGATGTAAAGACTATCGCCACAAAGTATCCCAACGTAGCAAGGAACTATTTCGAAAAGAAAAACATGGACGTGGATATAGTCAAGATAGAGGGCAGCGTTGAGCTTGCGCCTCTCCTGGGACTTGCGGACGCTATCGTCGATATCGTGGAAACGGGTACTACTCTCCGTGAAAACGGTCTGGAGGTATACGAGGACATCGCTCCCATTTCCGCAAGAGTCATCGCAAATATGGTAAGTCTTAAGCTCCGCAAGGCTGAAATAGAAGAGCTTATCAACAAGATAGAAGAGAATATAAAATAAGGAGCGTTTTGAAATGATAAGAAAGATAATCGCCGACGGAAAGGCGGAAAAGGAGTTTCTCGCGGAAGTCGAAAAGAGAAACGGAGAAACCGATAAAAAAGTTACCGAAATAGTTTCGGATATCATAAACACCGTAAAAGAGGGCGGCGATCAGGCTGTTAAGGACTACACCCTCAAATTCGACGGAAAACTTCCCAAATACTACGAGGTTCCCAGAGATGTCATCAACGATGCGCTCACCAATGCAGACCCCAGGTTCACCGATGCCCTTCTCAACGCTATGGAAAACATTACCGCTTTCCACCAGCGTCAGAAGGAACAGGGCTTCATCGACCCTCACGCCGACGGAGTTATCCTCGGTCAGCGGGTAAGAGGTCTTGAAAGAGTGGGCTTATATGTTCCCGGCGGCACGGCTGCTTATCCGTCCTCCGTGCTTATGAACGCCGTTCCCGCTAAGATCGCAGGCGTAAAGGAGATAATTATGGTAACTCCTCCCATGAAAAACGGCGAGCCTAACCCAGATATCCTCACAGCTGCCGCTATCTGCGGAGTGGACAGGGTGTTCATGGCAGGCGGCGCACAGGCTATAGCCGCTCTTGCATGCGGTACCGAGGAGATACCCCGCGTGGACAAGATAGTAGGCCCCGGTAATATCTTCGTTGCCACCGCTAAGAAGCTGCTTTTCGGCAAGGTTGACATAGACATGATAGCAGGTCCCAGCGAGATACTTATCGTTGCGGACAGTACCGCAAATCCGAAGTTCCTCGCCGCAGACCTTATGTCGCAGGCGGAACACGACAGGATAGCTTCCGCAATTCTTATCACCACCGACGAAAAAATAGCCGACGAGACCGCTGCCGAGATCGAAAGACAGTCACAGGCGCTGTCCCGCAGGGATATCATCAACGAATCAATCGACAATTACGGTGCGATAATCGTCACCGACAGCATTGATTACGCCATTGAACTGGCAAACGGACTTGCTCCCGAGCACCTTGAGATACAGGTGGAAAATCCCATGCAGTACCTGGGAAGACTGGACAACGCAGGCTCTATCTTTATGGGACAGTACGCTCCCGAGCCTCTGGGCGATTACTATGCAGGTCCCAACCACGTCCTTCCTACGGGAGGAACGGCAAGATTCTTCTCGCCCCTTTCGGTCAACAGCTTCACAAAGAGGTCAAGCTACATCTACTACACCGAAAATGCACTCTGTCAGGCTAAGGACGATATCGTCTGCATCGCCGAAAGAGAAGGTCTTACCGCACACGCAAACGCTATCAAGGTCCGCTTTGAATAAGGAAAGGGTGATAAAATGGCGTATGACCTTACCCGCAAGCTGAAAGAAATTGAAGCATATGATCCCGCAGTGCCCGATTTTAAAATACGGCTGGACGCCAATGAATCATTCATTGACATTTTTAAGTCGGTGCCCGAGCTGGGTGAACGTATCCTTTCCGAGATGAAGGATATCCCCGTAAACCGCTATCCCGATTCAAAGGCGATGGAGCTTACAGCTGCTTTTGCGGACTATTACAACATCCCGCTGAAATATATCACCGCAGGCAACGGCTCCGACGAGCTTATCTCGCTTATAATCGGCACCCTGCTCAGCAAGGGAGAAACTTTGCTGACGCTGTCTCCGGATTTTTCCATGTACACCTTCTATGGCGTGCTTTCCGAGGTCAACATCTACCGTATGCCCAAGGAAGAGAATTACACGGTAAATATCCAGAAGGTCATCGATTACTGCAATAACAACAACGTAAAAGCAGTCATCTTCTCCAATCCCTGCAATCCCACATCGCTGGGCATACCGAGGGAGGATATCATCAAGCTGCTGAAAAATCTGTTCTGTCTTGTCATCGTGGACGAGGCGTATATGGATTTCTGGGACCAGTCCGTTCTCGACGAGGTTGCAAACTATGATAATCTTATCGTGCTCAAGACCTGCTCCAAGGCGTTCGGTCTGGCAGGCATGAGAGTAGGCTTCGCCGTGGCGGGGGAGACTATAACCAATGCGCTGCGCATGGCGAAATCTCCCTACAACGTGGACGTGTACTCACAGATAGCCGCAAAGAATGTGCTTATGGAGAAAAATCTCCTGAGAAGCTTCACCGAAAAGATAATCGAAAGCAGGAAGAGTCTGAACAAAATGCTCTCCGAGCTGGCGGTGGATTCCAACCTTATCGACAAGGTGTATGAATCTAACACAAACTTCGTATTCATGCGCACTAAATATGCGGATAAAATTTATAAAGGACTGTGCGAACGCTCTATTTCCATAAAAAGGATAGGCGAAAATCATCTGCGGATAACAGCAGGCTCCTATGACGAAAACACAGTGCTTATGGCGGCTCTTATGGAGATAAACGAGGACAGTCAGAAATCATAAAAGGAGGCGGCAAAATGTCACGCACAGCGGAAATATCACGGAAGACCCGTGAGACCGACATCTATGTAAAGCTTGATCTGGACGGCTGCGGAGATAACTCCATTGACAGCGGCATCGGCTTTTTTGACCACATGCTGACTGCTCTTGCTGTTCACAGCGGCATCGACATGACTGTCAGGGTCAAGGGCGACTTGCAGGTGGACGGACATCATTCGGTGGAGGATACGGGTATCGTCCTCGGACAGGCGTTTAAACAGGCTATCGGCGATATGAAGGGCATTGCCCGCTACGGAACGGCGTTTATCCCCATGGACGAGAGTCTGGGATTTTGCTGTCTGGATATATCGAACCGTCCGTTCCTCGTTTTTGACGCGGATTTCACCGACATGAGGATAGGAGGATACGACAGCTGCCTTACCGAAGAATTCTTCCGCGCATTTGCATTCAATGCAGGGATAACTCTTCACTTGAAATGCGAGTACGGCAAAAACGATCACCACAAGACCGAAGCGCTTTTCAAGGCGGCGGCTCATGCGCTGAAGAAAGCAAAACTGCTTACAGGCGGCGAAATTTTATCTACAAAGGGTGTGCTCTGATGATCGCAATTATTGACTACGGTGCAGGAAATATCTTCAGCGTGAAAAATGCGCTGGACTATCTGGGCGTCAAAGCCGAGCTTACGAAGGATAAGTCCGATATCATAAACGCGGACGGGATAATCCTCCCGGGAGTGGGAGCGTTCCCGTGGGCGATGAACAAGCTGAACGAATCCGGACTTGTGGACGTCATAAAGGAGCAGGCGCCCCAGAAGCCATTTCTTGGAATATGTTTGGGAATGCAGCTGCTCTTCGGCAAGGGCTATGAGTTTGAAGAGACCGACGGGCTGGGACTTATCGACGGAGAGGTAAAGCTCATGGAAACGGGGAATCTTCCTCTGCCGCATATTGGTTGGAACAAGCTTGAGATAAATCACGACTGCGAATTTCTCCACGGCGTGGGGGAGACTTATGTGTATTTCGTTCATTCCTATGCGGCGGAATGCGGTTCCGACAGCGTGTCCGCATACACCGACTACGGCGGAAAGCGGACTGCTCTCGTGAACAGGGGCACCATTTACGGCGCACAGTTCCACCCCGAAAAAAGCGGCGCTGCGGGACTTCGCATGCTCCGCAATTTCGCGGACATGGTCAACAAGGGCTGAAAGGAGAAGGTTACATGCTTGCAAAAAGGATAATACCCTGCCTTGACGTCCGCGACGGAAAGGTCGTAAAAGGGATAAATTTCGTAGGAATAAAGGAAGTGGGTGATCCCGTGGAATGCGCTGCCGAGTATGACAGACAGGGCGCGGACGAGATCGTGTTCTTGGATATAACAGCCTCCCACGAGCACAGGGGAACTATGCTTGACGTGGTCAGCAAGACTGCGAAGAAGGTGTTCGTTCCGCTGACTGTGGGCGGCGGTATACGCACTATCGACGATTTCAGGGATACTCTGCGTGCAGGCGCAGACAAGGTATCCGTTAACTCTGCGGCGGTGAAAAATCCGCAGCTTATCAAGGAAGCGGCGGATATCTTCGGCAGACAGTGCGTTGTGGTAGCTATCGACGCTAAAAAATGCCCTGACGGTCATTATACAGTTGTCATCAACGGCGGACGAATCGACATGGGGATCGACGCGGTAGAATGGGCTAAAAAGGCGGAGGAGCTGGGCGCAGGAGAAATTCTGCTGACCTCCATGGACACCGACGGCGTAAAGGGCGGATTTGACCTTGATATGCTGAATGCGGTATGCGATGTGGTCAATATCCCGGTTATCGCCAGCGGCGGCTGCGGAAAGCTGGAGCACTTCACCGAGGTATTCGAAAAGACAAACTCGGCAGCGGCTCTGGCAGCTTCGCTTTTCCACTACAAGGAGCTGACCGTGGGACAGGTCAAGGAAGAAATGCAGAGGCATAATGTTCCTGTGAGAATGCCGTATAAGGGAGAATGAACTGCATGGGACTTATCGAAGAAACAAACGAGCTTATGCTCGACTGGAATAAGATCGGCAGTATTTCCGAGGAAAACAAGGTCATTCCCGTGGCGGTGCAGAATTACAACACAAAGGAAGTCATCCTCGTTGCCTATGTGAATGAAGAGGCTCTCAAGGAATCTATCCGACTGAGAAAGGCTGTGTTCTGGAGCACTTCACGTAACAAGCTCTGGTTCAAGGGCGCGGAATCGGGGAATACCTTTACATTGAAGCACATTTTCGTCAACTGCGAGCAGAATTCGCTGGTGTATCAGGTCACTCCCGACAAGGGAAACATCTGTCATACGAGCTACAACGGCGTTGCCAACAACTGCTATTACAGAGAGCTTGACATGGATACCATGAAGCTTATCAATCTTAACGAAATTAAAAAGGGAGAATAATCATGACTGTATACGAAGAGATCTTTGAGGTTCTTAAGGAGAGAAAAGCGGCGTTCGACAGGGGAGAAGCGCCCGAGAAATCCTACACCTGCTATCTTTACGAAAAGGGCGTGGACAAGATATGCAAAAAGGTGGGCGAGGAAGCTGCCGAGACTATCATCGCTGCCAAGAACGGCAATAACGACGAACTGATGAACGAGATAAACGACCTTATCTATCATGTTATGGTGCTTGCCGTTAATCAGGGACTTGAATGGTCCGACGTGGAAAAGGTGCTCAGCGACCGCAATGAAAAGATAGGCAATCTCAAAAACTTCCACCAGACAGATAAAAACACCTGATTATCAGAAATTACAAGCGGACGGTCAACAGAATGAACGTCCGCTTTTTTGCACAATAGGGGAGAATGGCATGTTAAGCATTATTCTTTACACATCGATCCGATGTCAAGTATATTCCTTTACACTCTATAGCACAAGAAAAGTGTGTAAAGAATAATCCTTTACACACTTTTTTCTATGAAAAACAAAAAAGCCGCACGGCTAACGTACGGCAAAATAGTCATTATACTACTTTTTAAGCTCTGCAGTAATGCGCTTGATGGATTCTTTGAATTCTTCCTCATTAGAGTTGTTGAAGATGAGAAGTCCGTCAATGTCGGGCTTGTTGAAGTTCTGAGTTGCGATGTACTCGTCCCAGTGCTCAAGCTTCCACGTATCGCGGTCGGAATTTCTCGTGATCATTCTCTGACGGCATACCTCGATGTCCGTCTGTACCCAGATGACTGTCAGCTCTGCGCCCACAGCTGCAAGCTTTCTTCGCATTTCCGCAATTGCTTCGGGATCGCGGATCTCACGGGCAAAGGGTGCGTTTATCAGCACGAGATCACAGTATTCAAGAGCTTCAAGACCTACTGCAAAAATCGCGTCGTATTCGTAATTTCTGATGTTATCCTCGAAAAACTGTGAGCTGCGGTTCACTTCCTCGTTTGCGACCTTAAAGATCTGCTTCGAAAGAACGATCAGAGTATCCTTATCGAGATAGACAATGGGCTTTAATGCCTTTGCAAGCTCTTTGGATACAAATGTTTTTCCACACGCAGGAGGAGATGTTACAAGAATCAAGTGCTTCATATCAGCATATCCTTTCTATTATTATGTAATCCGCCGTTTGCGGTACTTATCGTTATCAAGCCGCCGGACCCGCTTTTATAAGCGTACAGACTGCATGGGCTGCAATACCGCTGCCGTCTCCCGTAAATCCCAGCTTTTCCTCTGTTGTCGCCTTTACGCTCACCGACGATATGTCACACCTGCATGCTTCGGCTATTCTTCTGCGCATTTCGGGGATATAGTCTTTGAGCTTCGGTCTCTGACAGATCACCGTCGAGTCGATGTTATTAATAGTATAACCGTTCTCTGCTGCGATTACTATGACAGTTTTTAGCAGTTCGATACTGTCCGCGTCCTTATATCTGTCGTCCGTATCGGGGAAATGCTGTCCGATATCGCCCAGCGCAAGCGCTCCGAGAATGCTGTCCATTATGGCGTGCACAAGAACATCTGCGTCGGAATGACCGTCGGCACCCTTTTCAAAGGGAATATCAACTCCGCCGAGAACAAGCCGTCTTCCTTCCGTAAGTCGGTGAACATCATAACCGTGTCCTATCCTCAGCATAATATTTCCTCCGAAAAAGATAATCGTTTACATATTCCACATTTCAATACCATTTTATTATACAATTTTGCGGCTCCAAGTTTGTTAATTTTCCGTGAATGTTTGTTAATTCTGTCGAAATATTGTATTCTTGCATAAATATTCCTGCTATTTATCCTCGATTTTGGACAATATTTCCGCAATTTGCAGATCCTCGGGAGTGGTTATCTTGATATTGAAATAGTCCGACGGGGATACGCAGACCTTCACGCCTACCGCTTCCACCAGCTGACAGTCGTCGGTAAAGTCCAGCCCATGCTCGACGGCAAAATTCACGCCCTTATAATACACATCCTTGCGGAATATCTGCGGTGTCTGGATAGCGTACAGACTGCTGCGGTCGGGAGTGTCCGTCACAAGCCCGCCGCTGACCACCTTAAGGGTGTCCTTAACGGGAACACCCAATGCTGCGGCACCGAAAATCTCCGCGTCACGTATGCACTGCCTCACAAACTTCTCCTTCACAAGGGGACGCGCCGCGTCATGGACTGCGATAAGCGAGGTCTCCTTCGAAGCGGCTTTCAGTCCGTTTATCACCGATCCCTGCCGCGTTTCTCCGCCGCTTACGATAGCCGCAAGCTTCGTGATACCGTGCTTTTCCGCCGCAGCTCCGATGATGTCCGCATGCTCGTCCTTGGCGGACACTATTATCTCCGCCACCTCGTCCATTCTCTGGAAAACCTCCATAGAATGGACGATGACGGGCTTTCCGCAAAGCTGTGCCAGCTGCTTCGTGATACCGCCCATTCTCGACGCATTCCCCGCAGCCGCTATGATGACTGTTACCTTCTGCATATCATCTCTTCCTTATATTTCGCTGTAGTTGCCCAGCAGCTTGAAATAGGTTAGCTCCTTTTTGAGCTCGTCCATGAGCGCACATACGTTGATATCGTCAAATCTGCCCTCGAAGTCGAAGTAGAACCGCACCTCGAAATCGGTGCCTGCAAGGGGCTTGTTCTCGATGCGCACCAGATTGAAGCCGTTTATGGCAAATCTCGACAGCAGTCGGAACAGCGAGCCCTTCTTATGAGGCGCGGACAGCGCTACTGTGATGATATTCGCATTTTCCGTGGCGTAGAAATCCTTCGATATGCAGATGAAGCGGGTCACATTCTTATCTGCATTGGAGATGTTATCATTGAGTATCTCCAGACCGTTTATCTCCGCACAGTGGGAATTGCATATGCATGCATAGGGCTCTTTGCTCTCGGCTACCTTCTGCGCGGCGAGGGACGTGTTCAGGCTCTCTCTAGTTACAAAGCTGTTCTCCTTGAGGAAATCCGAGCACTGTGACAGCGCCTGCGGGTGAGAGTACACCTTCGTTATATCCATGAAGGAGGTGCCCTTCTTTACTGCCAGACAATGATTTATCTCCACCTTGGTGGACGCAGCTATGTAGAAATTATGCTTTGCCATGAGATCGTAGGTCTCGGTGACGTTTCCCGCAGTGGAGTTCTGAATGGGGATAATGCCGAAATCCACCTCGTTGTTCTCGACGGCACTGAAAACCTCCTCGAAGCCTCGGCAGTATTTTATCTCCTTGCCGGGGAATACCTTATGTGCGGCGATCTCCGTATTGGAGCCCTCCACGCCAGGGCAGGCGATATATCTCGCCATTTTCGGCAGGAACAGCTTCGGCTGCATTATCTGCGCGGATTTGTAGAACAGCTCGCGATTCTGGATACTTTTGCTTATATCCATTATTTCGGTGAACAGCATCTCGCTGCCGTCCTCCAGACCGTCGGGGGAAAGGGAGCGTATCCGCCGTATCACCTGCTCTTCTCTTCCTCCCTGCATGACGGGCAGGTCATTCTCCCGCTTATATTCGGCGACCTTTCTGCACACGTCCATTCTCTTTACAAACAGATCAAGTATCTGCTCGTCGATATCGTCTATCTGATTTCTGAGCTCTGTTAAGTCCATTCGGTTTCATTCCTTTTCTCATATTTTTATCCAATGTTATTATTATACTAAATTTTTTCTTAAATTACAATAACTTTTTATAAAAAACTTGCGTATTATGTATAAATGTGTTATAATAAAATGTGTGTTCAAAAATAATCACGGGAAAGGACTGATCTTTTGCGGATATTAGGCATCGACCCGGGGTATGCGATAGTCGGCTACGGTATACTGGATTACGACGGCTACAAATTTAAGCCCGTCACCTTCGGAGCCATTACCACCGAGGCGGGAACCGATTTTGCCCTGCGGCTGAAAGTCATCTGCGATGACATGGGTACCCTCCTGTCCGCATATAAGCCCGACGTCATGAGCATTGAAAAGCTTTTCTTCAACACCAACATCACAACGGGCATCGACGTGGCGGAGGCAAGGGGAGTTATCCTGCTTGCGGCTGTCAATGCGGGCGTTCCCATATATGAATATACTCCGCTTCAGGTGAAGCAGTCCGTTGTCGGCTACGGCAGGGCGGAAAAACAGCAGGTCATGGAAATGACACGGAAGATACTTGGTCTTGTAAAAACTCCCAAGCCCGACGACGCTGCCGACGCTCTTGCACTGGCCATCTGTCACGGACACAATAAAACAGGCATCGAAATTCCAAAGTAAAGGATAGATAAATATGATATACAGCGTTAAAGGAAAACTTATCCACAAGGAGCAGGGGCTCGCCGTGGTGGAATGCGGGGGAGTGGGCTACGCCTGCCGCACCACATATTCTACCCTGTCTCAGATAAATTCCGGCGAGGAAGTGTTCTTATATACATATATGAGCGTCCGCGAGGACGCAGTGGAGCTTTTCGGTTTCTCCCGCAAACAGGAGCTTGCCTGCTTCAAGCAGCTACTCTCCGTTTCGGGAGTGGGTCCCAAGGCGGCGCTCTCCATACTGTCCGACACTACCCCCGAACAGTTTGCTATCAATGTGGCTTCGGGCGACTACAAGCTTTTCACCAAGACAAAGGGCGTGGGTCCCAAGCTTGCACAGCGTATCGTGCTGGAGCTTAAGGATAAGATCAGCAAGGAACAGCTCTCCGTCTCGGGAGCAGCTTCCTTTGCGGAAGCGGCAGCATCCCCCGCAGACGGAAACGTCGGAGAAGCCGTTTCGGCGCTTGTGGTGCTGGGATACTCCACCACCGAAGCCGTTCAGGCAGTCTCTAAGCTGGACTCGTCGCTTTCCGCCGAGGAGCTTATCAGACTTGCTCTTAAATCAATGGTTTCAAAATTTTAAGCTCTGCGCAAAGCATGGGCTTTCAGAGAGGAATGATCTACGATGTTCTCATATCCCGATTATAACAACGGCATCATCAATATCATCTCGTCTATCCGAAAATATTACCGCACCTCGGCGGCTTATCCCACTTTGAAGGAGCTGGACCGCTGTCTGAACGGCTTCTACAAAAACATCGTGCTTATCATGATGAACGGCATGGGAAAGGATATCCTCAACAATACCCTTGAAAAAGGCTCCTTTCTCCGCAGCAGATACATATGCTCTCTTACGTCGGTGTTTCCCGCGGCGAGGACTGCTTCCTACATCAGCATGCTGACGGGTCTTTCTCCCAATGAACACGGCTGGCTGGGACACAATCTGTTCTTCAAGGAATTCTGCCGCACCGTCAGCGTTTTCCACAACTGTGATTCCTACAGCCGCCAGTCGGTGGCACAGCCCAATGTGGCACAGTTCATCATGCCCCACGAGAGCATTTTCTCCGATATCAAAAAATCGGTCATCGCAAACGTTCAGCCCTTCTCAATATCCCAGTCACCTTATCCTATCCCCGAAAACGGGAACTATCACAAGACGGCGGATAATCAGAAAAAGCTGTTCGAGCTCATCTCCCTCATCTGCGAAACTAAGCAGCATACCTTCACATTCGTTCAGTGGAACGAGATCGCCGAACAGGCAAGGCTCCACGGCTGCTTCTCCGACGAGGTGTATGAATGTCTGTCCGAATTCAACACGAATCTGGAGCAGAGCTGCGAAAAGCTGACCGATACGCTGTTTATAGTCTCCGCGGGACACGGCATGACCGATATCTCCGAGGAGATACCCGTCAATCTGAACCGCTCCCTTATGGACTGTCTGCTCATGCCGCCCGATATGGAGGGCAGGGCTATGGGCTTCTTCACAAAGCAGGACAGACGGGGAGAGTTCTATCGGCTGTTCACCGAGCTGTACGGTGACAGCTTCACCCTTATCCCCGGAACGGAGATAATGCGCAAGGGGATATACGGCAAGGGCAATACTCACCCGAAGGTCAGCGATTTTACCGGCGATTACGTTGCCTGCGGCATCTCCGATAAGACCCTGCGGTTCAGGGCGCTTAACGAAAAGCCCCGCACCGCTCCCTTAGCTGCCTGCGGAGGTCTTACCGACGAGGAAATGATAGTTCCTCTCATTACCGTTTCTACGAGAAAAACTCTGGAATATCGTCCGCCTATGCTGGGCGATGTTACCCCGAATATAAAATTCTTTTGATTAGGAGAGATACCTTTGCTTGAAACAAGCGATATGAGTTTTGAAAGCTCCGAGGAACGCATAGTTTCTCCCGAGCTTACTTCCATGGAAGCCGAGGGCTTCGAATATTCCCTTCGTCCCCAGAGCCTTGCCGAGTATATCGGTCAGGATAAGGTCAAGGAAAATATGCGGATATACATTCAGGCTGCCAAGAACAGGGGAGAGCCTCTCGATCATGTTCTGCTGTACGGTCCTCCGGGACTGGGAAAGACTACCCTTTCCGCAATTATTGCCAAGGAAATGGGAGTCAATATCCGCATAACCAGCGGTCCCGCAATCGAAAAGCCGGGAGATCTTGCCGCTCTTCTGACAAATCTGAATGAAAACGACGTGCTGTTCATCGACGAGATACACCGCATGTCCCGTGCCATTGAGGAAATACTCTATCCCGCAATGGAGGACTTCGCACTGGATATCATCATCGGAAAGGGTCCGTCGGCACGGTCTCTGCGGGTCGATCTCAACAAGTTCACCCTTATCGGCGCGACTACACGCTCGGGTCAGCTTTCCGCACCGCTGCGTGACCGATTCGGAGTTGTTCAGCGTCTGGAATTATATTCCTTTGAACAGCTGGGGGAGATAATTCTCCGCTCGGCGACTATCCTCGGCGTTGCCTGCGACAAGGACGGCGCTGCGGAGATAGCTAAACGTTCAAGAGGTACTCCCCGAATCGCTAACCGTCTGCTGAAGCGTGTCCGCGATTTTGCCGAGGTCATCGGCGACGGAAAGATAACGGGCGATATAGCTTCCATTGCCCTCGACAGAATGGAGATAGACAGCTTAGGGCTCGACAGTCTTGACAAGCGCATGCTGGAAATGATGATAAAGGGCTACTCGGGAGGTCCCGTGGGACTGGAAACTCTTGCGGCGGCTATCGGCGAGGAGTCCGTTACGCTGGAGGACGTCTGCGAGCCCTATCTCATGCAGCTTGGATTTATCTCCCGCACTCCGCGGGGACGCTGCGCTACCGCTCTTGCTTACGAGCATATGGGATATCCTCTTCCAGAAAAGATCGCAAAGTCCGCAGATGACCTCAAACAGCAGAGCCTGTTCGAACAGAACTGATTACTTAATAATATAGTATAGATTGGAGATAATTATGGGAAGATTATTCGGTACAGACGGCGCAAGGGGCGTCGCAATAACTGAACTCACCTGCGAGCTCGCCATGCAGATAGGCAGAGCCGCAGCTATGGTCCTTACGCAGAAAAGCAGGCATAAGGCTAAGATCGTTATCGGAAAGGATACGAGAATTTCTTCGGACGTTCTCGAATCGGCGCTTACGGCGGGCATACTGTCAATAGGAGCAGACGCCGTTCTTCTGGGCGTTGTTCCCACTCCCGCCGTGGCTTACCTCGTCAAGGAGCGTGGAGCCGACGCAGGCGTTATGATATCCGCTTCGCATAACAGCATGGAATTCAACGGTATCAAGCTGTTTTCGGGCACGGGCTACAAGCTCTCCGACGAGATCGAAGAGGAGATAGAGGCTCTCGTTCTGGACACTCCCGAAAAGATATCCGCTGCGGTAACGGGCGGTGCAAATGTGGGCAGATTGTCCGTTGACGTGAACGCCTGCGAGGACTACTGCAAGCACATCTTATCAACTGTGAACAACGACCTGGGCGGAATGAGGATAGCTATCGACTGTGCCAACGGCTCCGCAAGCGCAACGGCGGAACGGATATTCAGCCGCAGGGGAGCGCAGGTAATCATGCTCAGCTCTTCCCCCGACGGAACGAATATCAACGAAAACTGCGGCTCTACGCATATGGACTATCTGTCCGCATTCGTAAAGGAGAACCGCTGTCAGGTGGGTATCGCCTTTGACGGCGACGCGGACCGCTGTCTTGCTGTGGACGAAAACGGCGCTCTTGTGGACGGAGATAAGCTCATCGCCATTTTCGCAAAGGATATGGCGGAAAGGGATGCTCTCAGCGGAAATACCGCCGTTGTTTCAGTAATGACCAACATAGGCTTCTCACAGTTTGCCAAGGAGAACGGCATCAACGTCGTTACCACCAAGGTGGGCGACCGCTACATACTCGAAAGAATGGTGAAGGACGGCTACTCTATCGGCGGCGAACAGTCGGGACACATTATCTTCCGCGACTTCGCAACTACGGGAGACGGTCAGCTCACCGCAGTTCAGCTGCTGTCTATCATGCGCAGGACGGGCAAGCGGTTATCCGAGCTTGCCTCGGTTATGGAGAGATTCCCGCAGGTGATGATAAACGTGAAAATTCAGCCAAAATGGAAGGAAGCATGGAAAAATATCGACGAGATAGGCGATATGATATCCCTTTATCAGAAGAAGCTTGCTTCCAGCGGAAGGATACTCGTCCGTGAAAGCGGCACCGAGCCCCTTATCCGCGTGATGATAGAGGGCAAGCGCTTCGATATCATCAACGATATGGCGGTTGCTATCGCTGACAAGATACGTGAATGCTGCCCCTTCGACGAGAATGTATAAATCTGAAAGGAATGGTCGTATAAATGAGAGCTGCCGACAAATGGAAGGACTATCGTCTGGAGGACTGCACCTGCTCCGAAAAGCTTGAAAAATGGAAGGATATCGTCCTTATCCGTCCCGACCCGCAGGTCATCTGGAAGACCGAACGGCACAGTTCCCTGTGGAACAATGCTCACGGGCATTATCACCGCTCCGACAAGGGCGGCGGTCAGTGGGATTTCAGGCGAAAGCTGCCCGAATCCTGGAACATCTGCTACGATATGGAGATAGGGGAAAGGCTCATCTTTAATATCCGTCCCACAGGCTTCAAGCATACGGGGCTTTTCCCCGAGCAGGCGGTCAACTGGGACTATATGGGTAATCTTATCAGGAACTCGGGACGTAAGATAAGTGTGCTTAATCTCTTCGCTTACACGGGCGGAGCAACACTTGCATGCTCCGCCGCGGGAGCGGAGGTCTGCCATGTGGACGCTTCCAAAGGAATGGTCGCATGGGCGAGAGACAACGCCGCTGCCAGCGGTCTGTCCGACAATCCCATACGCTGGATAGTGGACGACTGCGAGAAATTTGTTGCACGCGAAATAAAGCGGGGCAGACGTTACGACGCAGTCATCATGGACCCGCCCTCCTACGGCAGAGGACCCAATCAGGAGGTCTGGAAGCTGGAGGACTGCATTTACGACCTGGTAAAGCTCTGCTCGCAGGTGCTCAGCGACGACCCTCTGTTCTTCCTGCTGAACAGCTACACTACGGGACTTTCTCCCTCGGTAATGTCCTATATACTGGGAGAGACCCTCATTGAACGTTTCGGCGGCACAGTTTCCGCCGATGAGATAGGACTGCCCGTTGTATCCAGCGGATTTGTTCTGCCCTGCGGCTCAACGGCAGTATGGCACAGATAAGGAGGATATCGTATGAACAAGAACAACATCAAAGGCATTGCCGCCGCAGCTTCGGGTATAGGAGCTTTTATCTGCTCGCTGATATCCGCGTCGGAATTTCTTGACTCCAAGACCGAAAAGAAGGGCTCCTCTGTTAAAAAGCGTGGGAACGGCTATTCCGCAGTGTTCATCAGTGGCAGCACAAGCAGCGCAAAATGGATTTTCTCCGCAGCGGCAGCATTTCTTCTCGCCGTTATGGGAACATTATATACTGTCATGTACTACGAGGGCAGAAAGGATAAATCGGAAAGGGAATAGTCTATGGAAAAAATCATCACTGCCGAGCACGTGGATTTTCACTATTCCAACGATTACGACGAGGAAAAGACCGAACCTGTTCAGGTTTTAAAGGATCTTTCCCTTAATATAAAAAAGGGAGAATTTCTTGCTATACTCGGACATAATGGCTGCGGAAAATCCACCATTGCAAAGCATTTTAACGCAATTCTTCTGCCCTGCGGAGGCAAGGTCTACACCGCGGGCTTTGACACCTCCGACGAGGCGCACCTATTCGATATCCGCAATCACGTTGGAATGGTATTCCAGAATCCCGACAATCAGCTGGTGGCGACCATCGTCGAAGAGGACGTGGCTTTCGCACTGGAAAATATGGGAGTGGACCCCGCTGAAATGCGGGAGCGTGTGGACAGCGCTCTCAAATCGGTAGGCATGTACGAGTACAGAGAACATTCTCCCCACCAGCTTTCGGGCGGTCAGAAGCAGAGAGTGGCGATCGCAGGAATCATCGCAATGCGCCCAGACTGCATAGTCCTCGACGAGCCCACCGCAATGCTTGACCCCAAGGGCAGACGTGAAGTCATAAGCACGATACGCGAGCTCAACGAAAAGTATGGCATAACTATTGTCCTTATCACTCACTATATGGACGAGGCGGCACAGGCTGACAGAGTGGTCGTCATGGACGGCGGAAGGATAATAATGGACGACGTTCCCTCCGAGGTATTCTCTCATGTGGAGAAAATGAAGTCACTGGGACTGGACGTGCCACAGGTCACAGAGCTTATGTTCAGGCTCAGTGAGCTTGGCATTGAAGGAGATACTCACATTATCGACGAGGACGGCTGCGCAGAGGCGCTTATGGATATCCTCTCGTAGGAGATACGCCCTTTCCGCGATATGGCACAGTCTAACCGCAGGAGCACAGGGCAAAAAGGAGTTATTATGGAGCCAATCATCAGAACGGAAAAACTGACATACACCTACAGCGTGGGCACCCCCTTTGAAAAGACCGCTGTAAAGGATGTCGATCTGGAAATTGAGCCGGGTGAGCTGATAGGGATAATCGGACACACAGGCTCGGGCAAATCAACGCTTATCCAGCATTTCAACGGACTTATCAAGCCCACATCCGGCAAGATATACATCGACGGTCAGGACATATGGGATAAGAACAGCTGCAATATCAGGGATATCCGTTTCAAGGTGGGACTGGTGTTCCAGTACCCCGAATATCAGATATTCGAGGAGACTGTCTACAAGGACATTGCCTTCGGTCCGAAAAATATGGGACTGGACGAAAAGGAGATAGACCGCAGAGTCCGCGAAACTGCGGAGATAGTCGGTCTTTCCGAGGAGACGCTGGGCAAGTCTCCCTTTGAGCTTTCGGGCGGTCAGAAGCGCAGAGTAGCCATTGCGGGCGTTATGGCTATGGAGCCGAAGGTGCTTATCCTGGACGAGCCTACCGCGGGACTTGACCCCAAGGGCCGTGACCTTATCATGAGCCGTATCAAGGAATTTCACAGGCGCACGGGTGCTACCGTGCTGCTGGTGTCCCACAGCATGGAGGACGTGGCTAAATTCGCTTCGAGGATAATCGTCATGAACAAATCGGAGCTTTTCTGCTGCGACGAGACCCCCGAAATATTCAAAAAAGCGGACGAGATATCCGCAATGGGACTTGCCGTTCCGCAGATAACACGGGTATTCATGAAGCTGCGCCAATCGGGTCTTGATATCCGCACCGACGTTTATACCCTTGATTTTGCCATAAAGACTCTGCGTGAGTATATGCTCGCTCACGGAAAGGAGATCCCACATGCTGAGTGATATAACTATCGGACAGTATTTCCCGGGAAAATCGGCGGTACACCGTCTTGACCCGAGATTCAAGATAATCATCACAGCCATATTCATAGTAATGCTGTTCTCGGCGGACACCTTTGCGGGACTTGCAATAGGGCTGATTTTCATGTGCATATCCTACGGCATATCCAAAATTCCTGGGAAGCTTATCGCAAAGTCGCTGAAGCCTATCATTCCGATAATCGTCATAACTTCGATACTGAATCTGTTTTTCATCGGCGGAGCATCGGTTTTTCACATCTGGAAGATAAACATCACCGACGAGGGACTGCGCACCGCGGCATTTATGGTGATACGCATAGCTGCGCTGATAGCGGGTTCTTCTCTGCTGACCTATACCACTTCGCCGATTATTCTGACCGACGCTGTGGAGCAGCTTATGGAACCTCTGAAAAAGCTTCATTTTCCCGTCCATGAGCTGGCTATGATGATGACCATCGCTCTCCGTTTTATCCCTACCCTTATCGAGGAGACCGACAAGATAATGGCGGCGCAGAAGGCAAGGGGAGCGGATATGGACAGCGGGGGACTTATCCACCGTGCAAAGGCGCTTATACCTATCCTTATACCGCTGTTTATCTCGGCGTTCAGACGCGCCGAAGAACTGGCTCTCGCAATGGAGTGCCGCTGCTACAAGGGCGGAGAGGGAAGAACTAAGCTGAAAACCCTTAAGTCGGGAGGGGCGGATTATGCCGCTATGTCCCTGTCCCTGCTGTTTCTGGCAGGGGTATTCGTGACCAACGCGGTGCTGCAGTGATGAGAAATATAAAAGCTTACATGTCATACCGCGGGACGGCGTATCATGGCTTTCAGCGGCAGATAAACGCCGTGGGCGTGCAGAACGTCACCGAGGATATCCTGTCCCGCATACTGGCTGCGAAAACGGTGATAAACGGCTGCTCACGCACCGATACGGGAGTTCATGCCAACGAATACTGCTTTTCCTTTAAAACGGAAAATCCCATACCTTGCCACAAGCTTGTCAGAGGAATGAACGCGCTGCTTCCCGATGATATCGCCGTGCTGTCAATGGAGGACGCCGCTCCCGATTTTCATGCCAGATATTCCTGTATAGGCAAGGAGTATATATACCTTATCCTGAACCGGGAGGTCAAGGACCCGTTCTATACCGACCTTGCGCTTCATTATCCTTATGAGCTTAAGCTCGATGAAATGCGGGATGCTGCCGCTCACTTTGTGGGAACTCACGATTTTACGTCCTTCTGCGGGACTGCCAATCAGAAGGACGATCCCGTGCGGACTATCGAATATTTTGATATAGTCAAAAATGAAAATCTTGTGAAATTAGTTGTAAAAGGCGACGGATTTTTGTATAATATGGTTAGGATAATGGCGGGTACTCTGCTGTCGGTCAGCGAGGGGAAATTTTCCGCCGACGATATCCCGACCATTTTAGACGGCAGAAACAGGGTCCTTGCAGGCAGGACCGCACAGCCTCACGGACTGTATCTCAACAAAATCTTTTACTGAAGGGGAATGTATAAATGGCTATAGAAAATGACGTTTCCGAGCTCAGACGCCGTCAGAAATCGAAAAACCGCAGAAATTTTCTCATTAAGTTTTTCGCGGTGCTTACTGTTGCGGTGCTTGTGGTCATTGCCGTTCTTACTAAGGACAGCTGGTATCCTTACCTTGACGGTATACTTACAAAGGTGCCTGCTGCTTCCGACAATACCGAAAACGCCGAGCTTGCCGAGGGAAAATTTCCTATCGCCGTTTCGGGAGGCTCCGATTATCAGCTCAAGGCCATGGACAACTATTTCGCCTTCCTTGACGATTCCAAATTTTTCGTCTATACCGCAGACGGCGAGCCTGTTATCGAAAAACAGCACACCTACGCCAATCCGATACTGACGGTCTCCAACAAGAAGGCGCTCATATATGACCTGGGCGGCAACGGCTTCAGCCTTGAAAGCAAATACAAGACCATCTACGAAAAGACCTGCGACCAGACCATTCTTATGGCGGAGCTTTCAAGCAGCGATCTTGCGGCAGTGGTCACCAAATCTGACAAATATCTCGCTCAGCTTGACATATACGACTCCGACGGAAAAAATATCTTTACATATAAAAGCTACGACAGCCGCATCACGGATGTGACCTTCCTCAACGACAACAGCGGCTGTATCATAACCACGCTGGGCGCTTCGGGCGGAAAGGTACAGTCGGGACTTATCCGCTTCAGCTTTAACAGCACCGAGATGATATGGCAGTCCGAAAAGGTGGATTGTCTTGCAGTATGCACATCTATCGACGAAAACGGCGATATCGCCATAATCGGGGATACCCGCTGCGTATTCTTCGACAGCAACGGCAACAAGCTCCTCGAAAACGAGTACGAGGACGAGATAACTGACTACAGCTGCTCTTCAAAGCTGAGCGCTGTGCTTATGGAAAACTCACTGCTGAGAAAATACAGCCTGATGATAACCGACTGCTCCGACCTTGAAAATCCTCATACGGTGGAGCTTTCCGAGGAGGCTAAGCATATTTTCGCCTATAACAGCATGGTTTACGTGCTTACGGGCAGCGGTATCTACACCTATAATGATCTCGGTCAGGAGATATCAAGCGTTAAGCTTTCCGATTCCTACGAGAATTTCTGCAAGATCGGCAATTATTTCTTCCTTATGGGATATGATGAAATAAACCGCATCAGCTTTGACTGATATAACGGAGGTCAGATGGACAGAGCTTTTATTATTCTTGACATTATTGCGGCTGCGGTCATAATATGCTGCACTGTAAACGGCGTGCACAAAGGATTTCTGAAAACTGTGCTCACTCTGGCGGTATATCTGCTGGCACTTGTGGGCGCAGCTGTGATATCCGACCCGCTCTCAGAGCAGCTTTACGACGAATACTGCAAGGAAGCCATCGTTTCCGCGGCGGAGACTACCATAATCAACACCGAGGACAAGCTGAAAAATGCCGTTTCGGAAGCCCTCGGCGAGGAAATACCATCGGAAACGGAAAAAATAGTTAACGATGATATCCGCGAGGACTTGACTAATCCCGAAATTAGTGATAAACTAAATAGTGTGCTTGAATCTGTTTTTGACGGCTTCAGATACGATCTTGACGACTCGATGCCTGTCAAGGTCTCCGACGATATGGTCTACGACGATATGAAGGCAGACCTATTCCGATGTATAGCCGAGGGTGATACCCGCGCAGCTGCGGAATATATCGAGGAGACCACCGTCCGCGGCATTGTTATGAAGGTGTTGGAATATGTCCTGTGGATAGTTTCCTTTACCGTTATATCAGTGGTGGGAAAGGGGATAGTCAGGGCTGTTCTGGCAGTCAGAAAGATAGAGCTTGTCAAGTCCACGGATATGCTGCTGGGCGGAGTGCTCGGACTGTTCAGGTCGCTGCTGCTCCTATCGGCGCTGGTGATAATTGTAAAGCTCATTATCGGCATTACGGGCGGCATCGGAGTATTATCCGAAGCGGCAGTGCAGAATACGATAATATTCAAATTTATATATAATTTATTTGACATCTGAATAATGTGACGTAAATTATATGTCTGGAGGTTAAGAGATGCTTTGCAGCAGATGCAAAAAAAGAATGGCTGTTGTTTTTATAACAACTATGCAGGGTAACGAAAAACACGACGAGGGCTTATGTCTTGTGTGCGCTAAGGAGCTGGGAATCCCGCAGGTTCAGGAATATATGCAGCAGATGGGCATTTCCGACGACGATGTCGAAGAATTTTCCGATACCTTGACCGACTTCACCGAGGGTCTTGACGGAGATTCCTTCGAACACGGTGGCACGGGCGCTATCCCGAATTTTATCCAGAATCTTTTCGGCGGTCAGATCAAGCCCCTTTTCAGTCAGTCCCAGTCCGAAAAATCGGCTGCGGACGGCGAGCTGAACGACAGCAAGCCCGCAAAGTCTGCCGACTCTCATGCCGGCAAAAATCCCAAAAAGGACGACAAAAAGAAGAAAAAGCATAAATTCCTGGACAGCTTCTGCACCAATCTCAGCGAACGCGCCAGAGAGGGCAAGCTGGACAATATCATCGGAAGAGAAAAGGAGATAGCAAGAACTATCCAGATACTCTCCCGCAGACAGAAAAACAATCCCTGTCTTATAGGCGAGCCCGGCGTCGGAAAGACTGCCGTAGCGGAGGGAATCGCTCAGAAGATAGTTTCGGGGGACGTGCCCTTCCATATCGCCGACAAGGAGGTATATCTTCTCGACCTTACCGCTCTCGTGGCAGGCACTCAGTTCAGAGGACAGTTCGAAAGCCGCGTGAAGGGTCTCGTGGACGAGGTAAAGGCAGAGGGCAATATTATCCTGTTCATCGACGAGGTACACACTCTCGTTGGAACGGGCGACGGCGGAGACGGCTCCATGAACGCTGCCAATATCTTAAAGCCCGCTCTCTCCAGAGGGGAGATACAGGTCATCGGCGCTACCACCTTTACCGAGTACAGAAAATACATCGAAAAGGACAGCGCTCTTGAAAGACGCTTCCAGCCCGTAACGGTCACCGAGCCTTCTGTCGAGGACACCTATAAGATACTGCTCGGCATCAGGAAATACTACGAGGACCACCACAAGGTGAAGATATCCGACGAGCTTCTGCACACCTGCGCCGTTCTGTCGGAAAGATACATCAACGACCGCTATCTGCCCGATAAGGCGATAGACCTCTTAGACGAGGCATGCGCCTGCCGAAGCATCAGAAGTGCAGAGCTTGCCGCTATCGACAAGGCGGAGAAAACCATCGCCGGGCTTGAAGCCAGACTGAAGGATATCGAAGACGATATGGATGATATTGAGCCCGATTTTGAAAAGATCGCGGAAGCAAAGGCAGACCTTCTCCGCGAGCAGAACGAGCTTTCCGAGCTCCGCGAAAAGGCTAACTGCCTGTTCGTGGACGAGAACGATATCGCTTACGTTATCGAGCTCTGGACGGGTATCCCCGCCAACAAGATATCTGCAACCGAGTACAAGAAGCTTGCCGATCTGGAGAATAATCTGAAAAAGCACATCATCGGTCAGGATAAGGCTGTGGAGCTTGTCAGCAAGGCTATCAGAAGGACAAGAGTCCAGCTTGACAAGCGCAGACGTCCTGCGTCGTTCATCTTTGTGGGTCCCACAGGCGTGGGAAAGACCGAGCTGGTAAAGGTCATCGCCAACGAGCTCTTCGACGGCACCGACCCACTTATCAGACTTGATATGACCGAATTCATGGAGAAGCACTCCGTTTCCAAGCTTATCGGCTCACCTCCGGGATATGTTGGCTACGACGAGGCGGGTCAGCTTACCGAAAAGGTGCGCCGCAGACCCTATTCCGTGGTGCTTTTCGACGAGATAGAAAAGGCTCACCCCGACGTTATGAATATCCTCCTGCAAATACTGGACGAGGGCAGAGTCACCGACGCACAGGGACGCTCCGTAAGCTTTGAGAACACCATCATCTGCATGACATCAAATGCGGGCTCCTCCGACAAAACGCTTAGTCTGGGCTTCAACAAGACCGAGGGAGAAATGTCCAAGGATAAGGCCATGAAAGCGCTGTCCGATTTCCTCCGTCCCGAATTTTTAAGCCGCGTGGACGAGGTGGCAGTATTTGACCCGCTCACCGAGGAGAATTTCAAGGACATCGCCTGCCTTATGCTGGACGAGATGAAGGACCCGCTTCTCGAAAAGAATATCACCTTCAAATACGACAAGCGTGCCGCTTCCTGCATTGCCGCAAAGGCGTTCGGCGGAAAATTCGGCGCAAGAGATATCCGCAAGCTTATCCGCACGGATATAGAGGACAAAATCGCTTCAAAGATAGTGGAATCTCCCGAGGGCAGCATAAACAGGATAAAACTGACTGCCCGCAAAAACGAGCTTGTGCTTGAAACAAATCTTGACGAGGAGCAGAGCGGCTCCGATATGCAGTAAGATAATGCGGTCCGATTGCATTTTTATGCATCGGGCCGCTTTTTTATCGGATAAATGTTGACAAATCGAGGTCATAGTAATATAATTAGAAAAACGGAGGTATATACTATGAATGTAACCGACAGAGAACTTATAGATCGTGCGAAAACCATGCTTGACAAGGCATATGTGCCCTATTCGGAATTCCATGTGGGAGCTGCTCTGCTGGATTCACAGGGGAATGTTTTCACGGGCTGCAATGTGGAGAATTCATCATACGGCTGTGCATGCTGTGCCGAGCGCACCGCTGTTTTCAAGGCGGTCTCCGAGGGCAGCAGGAGCTTTGAAGCAATAGCCATTGTCAGCAGCGCAGGCGGCGAGACCTATCCCTGCGGTATATGCAGACAGGTGCTCTCCGAATTTGCCCCGAAAATTCGCGTGATACTGGAGAATAACGACGGTGAGCTCGTTACCTACACCCTTGACGAGCTTCTGCCCCACAGCTTTTCTCTGTGAGAACATCAGTTATTTACGAAACAGGTATTATTTTGTAAAAAATGTGTTAAATAGCGGTATAAATTTTTCGCAAGCGCTTTATTTTTCGGAAATTGTGTGATATAATGATTATGTATAGATGTTTTTGTTTGCCTTTCCGAAGCTTGTTTTCGGAGGATTGGAGCGTTAATGGATAATAGATTTGAACTTACAGTAAATGTTGACAATATGGAGGATATCATCGCGCTGTTCGGAAATTACGACCAGAATGTAAATCTCATTCAGAGACAGTACAACGTGGCTGTGCTGAGCAGGGGAAACGATATCAAGATCAGCGGCGACGAGGATAACGTTATCCATGCCTGCTCCGCTGTCAGGGCTCTTCTCGATATGATAGGGAAAGGGGAGTCGGTGACAGAACAAAGCATCCGCTACGTTTTCTCCCTTGTGGACGACGGTATGGAGCATGAAGCCGTTCAGCTGTCCGACGGCGCTATCTGCGTTACTAATTCGGGCAAGACCGTCAAGGCGAAAACTCTCGGTCAGAAAAAATACGTCGAAGCCATCAAAAAGAATACCATCGTATTAGGCGTGGGTCCTGCGGGAACGGGCAAGACCTACCTTGCTGTGGCTATGGCAGTGAAGGCGTTCCGCAACCACGAGGTCACCAAGATAATCCTCACAAGACCCGCCGTCGAAGCAGGCGAAAAGCTGGGCTTTCTCCCCGGCGATCTGCAGAACAAGGTGGACCCTTATCTCCGTCCGCTGTATGATGCGCTCTATGATATGTTCGGCGCGGAAAGCTATGCAAGGCTCATGGAGCGGGGAACTATTGAGGTGGCTCCTCTTGCGTACATGAGAGGACGTACCCTCGATGACGCATTCATTATCCTCGACGAGGCTCAGAACACCACCCGTGAACAGATAAAAATGTTCCTCACCCGTCTGGGCTTCAACAGCAAAATGGTCATTACGGGAGATATCACGCAGATAGATCTGCCCGATTCAAAAAAATCGGGACTTGTGGACGCGATGCGCGTGCTGAAAAACGTGGAGGATATCGCAATAACACGATTCAGTGAAAAGGACGTTGTTCGCCACAAGCTGGTGCAGGATATAATCAGAGCCTATGAAAGGGCTTACGAGGAAAAAAATACGGGAAATAAAAAATAATAAGATCAGAATAAAACGGGAGGATCGGTCATATGAAACTCAAAGTATATATTCGCAACAATCAACGCAAGATCAAGCTCCCCAGCGGACTTCGCCTGCTTGTCAGAAAATGCTGTCTGGCTGTGCTTGCCTATGAGAAATTCAAGGACGATGCAGAGGTCAGCGTTTCCTTCGTGGACAACGATGAGATTAGAAAGCTCAACAAGGCTTACAGAGGTCTTGATAAATCTACCGACGTTCTTTCGTTCCCTCTGGGTGAGAATGGCGTTTACGACACCAACTGCGAAACGGGCGCAAAGCTTCTCGGAGATGTGGTCATTTCCATGGAGACCGCCGTTAAGCAGGCATATATCTACGGACACTCACTGGACAGAGAGGTAGGCTTTCTTACCGTCCATTCCATGCTCCACCTTTTAGGTTACGACCATGAGACCTCTCCTCTGGATTCCGCTATCATGCGCGAAAAGGAAGAGGAAATACTTACAGAGTTAGGTATCGCAAGAGATACCACATTTACGGACAACACGAAATGATTAAAAATATCCTGTCATTTTTCAAGGGCTTTTCTTACGCCTTCAAAGGAATTATTTACTGCATAAAGACCCAGCGGAATATGCGCTTTCACATATGCGCTATGGGTGCGGTCATTTTTCTTTCGGGATTTTATGAGCTTTCACGGGGCGAATGCGCTCTGCTGGCTCTTGTTTTTGCCTCTGTTATTTCCTCCGAAGCTGTCAATACGGCTGTTGAGTGTGCCGTTGACCTGACCTCAAAGGGGGAACGCAGCTTTCTTGCCGAAAAGGCTAAGGACTGCGCCGCAGGGGCTGTTTTGATTTCTGCCGTATTTGCAGCTGCGGCAGGGATATTTTTGTTCTGGGATATGGACGTTTTTCGCAGCATTTATCTGTTTTTTGCGGAAAAGCCCGTGTATATCCTCGCAGTGATAATATATATCGCACTAAGCATATTTTTTATATTCGGAATAAACAATAACGAGCGAAAGGAATAGATCATGTCATCTAAAACAGTATTTGTAACTATCGCAGGACGTCCCAATGCGGGAAAGTCCTCTCTATTAAACGCGCTTATCGGCGAGAAGATAGCCATGGTAAGCGACAAGCCTCAGACCACAAGAACAAAGATAACAGGCGTTCTCACCAAGGGGGAATTACAGTACGTATTCATCGACACCCCAGGCATACAGAAGCCCCGCAATAAGCTGGGCGAGCATATGAACCGTTCTATCCGCGATTCCATGTCGGGCATTGACGCGGCAATATTCGTTTCTGACGTCACCAGAAAGACGAGTGAGGACGAGCTTAAGCTGCTGCAGAGCTTCATGACCGCAAAAACACCTGTTATCCTTGCGCTGAACAAGATCGACCTTGTGGAAAACAAGGAGAATATCGCGGTAAAAATAGCCGAATTTTCGAGCCGTTTTGATTTTGCGTCCGTCATTCCCATAAGCGTGCTGGAAAACGACGGAACGGATATCGTCCTCGAGGAAGCGGGGAAATTTGCCGTAGAGGGTCCCCATTATTATCCCGACGATAAATTTACCGACCAGCCCGAACAGGTGCTGGCGGCGGAAATGGTCCGCGAGAAGATTCTCCAGCTCATGCATGACGAGATTCCTCACGGTATTGCAGTGACCGTCGAAAAAATGTCCGAAAGAGTGACTTCATCGGGCGAGGATATCCTCGACATCGACGCTGTTGTTTTCTGCGAAAAGGAATCCCACAAGGGCATGATAATCGGCAAAAAAGGCTCCATGCTCAAAGAAATTGGCAGGCTCGCAAGAGAAGACCTTGAAAGCTTTTTCCGCATCAAGGTCAATCTCAAGCTGTGGATAAAGGTCAAGGAGGACTGGCGCAACCGCGAGTTCTTCATCAAGGATTTCGGATTATCAAATAATTCCTCTGATAAATGATACGTGCGGTGGAATAATTATAGTACAAGCTCTTTACGGAGGTATGTACTATGACTGACACATACAAAAATGACTGGGACAGATTCGAACACAGCGGACGTATCGACGATTACCTTGCATACAAAGGCATCAACAACAAAAGCTTTTCCGGAATAAAGGGGGAGCGCATCAATGATAACCACAAAGGGAATAGTGATTTCCTCCCGAAATGTCAATGAAAATGACAGAAATGTAACTATAATAACCGAACAGCTGGGCGTTATTGATATTTTCGCCCGCGGAGCCCAGAAGATGACAGCAAGTTCCAACAGCTCCACCCAGCTTTTCGCTTACTCCGAGTTCTGCTTCAATGAGCGCAAAGGAAGATATTTCCTTGAAAGCGCTAAGCCTGTCAGCATATTTTACGGCATTCGCAGCGATATCGTCAAGGTGGCGCTTGCTTCCTATTTTGCCGAGCTTGTGAGATATGCGGTCATGGCTCTGCAGCCCTCGGAGGAAACTATGCGGCTGCTTCTGAATACTCTCCACTTTTTGTCGGAGGGCACGTTCAGCTGCGCCCAGCTCAAAAGCATATTTGAACTGAGATTTGTCTGCTGCGTGGGACATACTCCGCTGCTGCTGGGCTGCCGAGAATGTCACAAGTACGACGACGACTTCATGTTCTTCGTCTACAAGGACGGCTCGCTGCTCTGCGGAGGACATTACTACATCTATTATTCCGCCGTTGGAGAAGAATATTATCCCGTTACGGCAAGGATATCGAGGACTGTCCTGCATGCCATGCGGACTATCTGCCTGACCGACATGAAGAGGGTGTTCTCCTTTAAGATAACGGGGGATTCGCTGGATTCCCTCGGCGAGATAACGGAAACATATCTTCTGACACAGCTTGACCACCATTTCAAAACACTTGATTTTTATAACGAAGTTAAGGACACAAACCCATAACGAGGTATTTTACAGCTATGAATAAATATTTGAAAACCATTGAATTACATAAGGTCTTAGAGATGCTTGAAGAACAAGCCTCCAACGAAAAGACCAAAGAAATGATACGTAAAACCGAGCCATTCTCCGACATCGACACGGTAAAAAAGGAGCTTCAAAAGACTGTTGACGCTTTCGACCTGTCGGTGAAGAACGGCACTCCGTCCTTCAGCGGCTTCAAGAACGTCACAGGCTCGCTGAGAAGGGCACAGTCGGGAGCTTCTCTTTCGCTTAGAGAGCTTCTCGATATCGCGCAGATGCTCCGTCAGATAGATGTTCTGTCGGACTGGTATTCTGCCTGCGGTGAGATAGACACGACTCTGAACTATCTTTTTGAATCGCTTACTCCCAACGCTCCGCTGGAAAAACGTATAACCGACTCCATACTGTCCGAGGACGAGATAGCCGACACCGCAAGCCCCGAGCTGGGCGATATCAGGCGGAAGATATCCCGCGCGGGACTTAAGATAAGAGACAGTCTCGACAAGATGATAAAGTCCTCGGAGGTACAGAAGTCCCTGCAGGAAAACATCATCACTATGCGCGACGGAAGATTTGTTCTGCCCGTAAAATCGGAGCATAAGGGAACTGTTCCGGGAATCGTTCATGCATCCTCAGCCAGCGGCTCCACGCTGTTTATCGAGCCTATCGCAGTAGTCGAGGCAAACAACGACATTCAGATACTTAAAGACAGGGAAAAAGCAGAGATCGAACGCATTATCGCAGAAATGTCTGCAGAGTGCGGCAGATGTGCGGAATCTGTTATTGCCGATTACGACACCTGCGCGGAGATAAATCTCTATTTTGCAAAAGCAAATCTGGGTGCCAAGATGAAGGCGTCCGTTCCCGAGATATCCGACGACGGAAAGGTTGACCTGAAAAAGGCAAGACATCCGCTGATAGACCCTGCAAAGGTCGTACCTGTGGACATCAAGCTGGGTTATGATTTTGATACGCTCATCATCACAGGACCAAATACGGGCGGTAAGACCGTGCTTCTGAAGACTACGGGACTTCTTACAGCTATGGCGATGTGCGGACTTATGATTCCTGCAGGCGACGGAAGCCATGTTTCCGTGTTTAACAACATCTTAGTGGATATCGGCGATATGCAGAGCATTGAAAACGAGTTGTCCACGTTCTCGTCGCATATCAGCAACGTGGTAGAAATCTGTAACAAAGCCGACAGCAGCTCGCTGATACTCCTGGACGAGCTGGGCTCGGGCACAGACCCTGTAGAGGGCGCGGCTCTGGCAGTGGCTATCATAAACAACCTGCGCACATGGAACTGCCGCATGATGGTGACTACTCATTATCAGGAGCTTAAAATGTATGCCGTGGAAACGAATGGCGTGGAAAACGGCTCCTGCGAGTTTGACGTCAACACATTTCAGCCTACCTACAAGCTTATCATCGGTTCGCCCGGAAAATCCAACGCGTTTTATATTTCGTCCCGTCTGGGTATTTCCGAGGATATAATCAGGAATGCAAAACAGCTTGTATCCGACGAGAATACGCACTTTGAAGAGGTCGTGGCTCAGCTGGAAAGGTCGCGTATCGAATATGATAAGCTCAATGAAGAAGCAAGAGCTTTAAAAGCAGAACAAGAACAACTCAAGGCTGAGCTTGAAAAGGAAAAGCAGCGCATTGAAGCAACAAAGGACTCCGAGTTTGAAAGAGCGCGTATCGAAGCAATGCGCATCGTTGAGAACTGCCGCATGGAATCGGACAAGCTGCTGGACGAGCTGAACAGACTCCGCAAGGAAAAAAACAAGGCTGATTTTGAGCAGGCGGCTTCACAGGCAAAATCCCGCAGCAGGTCTGCCATTGATAAAATGTACAAGGAAGCAAATCCCGTCAGAGGTGCGGACAATTCCGATTATAAGCTTCCTCGTCCTCTTAAGAGAGGAGATCCCGTATTCATTGTGAGCATGAACAAAAACGGCATAGTTGCGGGAGAGCCCGATTCAAGCGGAAACGTTTTCGTTCAGGCAGGCATCATGAAAACCAAAACCACGGTAAGCAATCTGCGGCTCGTTGAGAAGCCTGCTGCGGACAATGCTCCGAAAAAGAGACAGCCCGCAGGCAGAAGCGGCATAACGCCGTCGGGCAAGAAAATACAGCGCAGACCGCAGCTGGAGCTTGACATCCGAGGAATGAACGTGGACGAAGGTATCATCGAGACTGACGCATTCATAGACAATGCAGTAATGACTCATGCAGGCATCGTCACGATAATCCACGGAAAAGGCACAGGTATCCTGCGCGAAGGGATACAGCGTCATCTGAAAAATCATCCGTCGGTAAAGTCCTTCAGAAACGGATTGTTCGGCGAAGGCGAAGAAGGCGTTACTATTGTTGAGCTGAAATAGAAATCTATCCTCCGGAAATTCTTGAAGATTATTTCCGGAGGGTTTTTTATTCGATAATTTAAATTCAACAAGAATATAAAAATATAGTCGGCAACCATTCCCAAGCTTACCGACTACATATCAACAAAAATCGTTGTTAATGTGGGTGACTTCCACCGCCCACTTTATCAACACCTTGATTATAACCCAAAAATAATAATTTGTCAAGTGGAAAGGTTGTTTTTTATGCTCTATTATAATGATATTCTTAGTAAGATAAGTAATGATGAAAATGTTATTAAGGAAAAAAATCCCGAATTTTCTGATTCTGAAGTTCTTTGTGAACTTTTCAAGGATTATTCTAATAAGTGGTTTTCATTGGATTATTCAGATCCAGATTGGTAAAAATGAATAATCTGTAAACTCAGATAGATTAATTGCGCGAAATTATGATTATGCGAAATTTATCTAAGGGCAATATCTCTCTTGTAAGGCAGCATATCATATCCCCCCCGCACAGATAATCCATATCAAATCAATTTTATTACTTCAATTCATTCCGCTTCAATAAAAACAAGACCGTTTCCAAGGAAATATCATCCTCGGAAACGGTCAGAAATTATTATCAAAAATGTATCGGGTCAGCCGAATCTAAAGTCTCGAATTTATATCCTTCAGCTTTGGCGTAATCAATGATCTCCTGTAAATATTCAACGGTCAGTTCCTTTGAATCATGCATCAGCACAGTTTCATAATCGCCGGATAATGTATCCTTGAAATTCTCCACACAGCTGTTATAGGTCGCTCCCACAGTAGCGTCCGAGGTCGCGCAGGACCAGTCAAAGTAAGTAAATCCCCTGCCGTTCATTTCGGTGATTATATCATCGGCGACGTCCTTGTTAAAGTTGTTATAGCTTCCGCCGGGATATCTGAAAAGCCACGGCCTTACGCCCACTGTATCATATATTACATTATAGACCTTTTCGAAATCATCAACATAGGCTTCCTTGGACTCGTATATCTCCTCATAATCATGAGAATACGTGTGTATACCGATAGTATGTCCTTCATCGACCATGCGCTGCAGAATATCCTCTCTGCCGTCCACACACCAGCCAACCACGAAAAATGTCGCCTTTATATCATTTTCCTTCAAAATATCAAGGATAGCCTCCGAATTATCCGACGGACCGTCGTCGAAGGTCAGATAGCACACCTTTGGACTGCTCACCGTATAAGGCTCACGTTCAGCCTTCAGATCGTCCTTGCCGATGATCTCCGTATCAGCAGTTTTTGATTCCTCTGCCACATCTGTTTCGGTATCTGTAATATCCGGGTTCTCATCGGAAACAGGCGATTCCGTAACAACAGGCATATTTTCCGCCTTGACATCGCCCATAGATTCGTTATAAAAACGGTTAACGTTTATATAACTGCATACTGCGTCATAGCCCGATTCATTGATATGCAGACCGTCACCGCTGTCAAAGCCCTCGTCAAGACGTCCGTTTTCGTTCTTAAGGACAGACGATGAATCAATGCAGACGATCTTTTCCGAAGCCAGATCGGAAACAAGACCCTCGATAGTATCCTGATATACAGAGATATCGTAGCTTGCACCTCCGCCGCATACATCGTTATCCCAGGAGCTGACAGAAGCCACAGGCGGCAGAGACATCACTGCGATGATACTGTCGGGCGAAGCCTCGTGCAGAGCGGTTATCACAGATTTCATATTCACATAGTAGGCATAATCGTTGCAGTAAGACAGGTCATTTATTCCAAGCCATACGTATATATACATAGGCTTATTCTCCGCTGCAAAGTCAACAATATTGCCGTTTTCAAAGGAATGGTCAAGAATATCGGAAGCTGCCATACCGTTTTCGGCAAATACCATATTCTTATCGACCTCAGAATTATATGTGAGTCCTGCGCACATATCGTCTCCCACGAACATTATTTCGCTGAGATAAGGCTTAACTGCAGAAACATTTTCGGGCTCCGCTTCTGTAACAACAGGCATGCTTACCGTAGCGACCTCAGATTCCGCAGACTGTGAAACGTCACTATATGAGGATTCGAAAGCAGTATCCTGTGAAGAAGCGTCAGCGTCGATATCCGAATCGCCTTGCTGACCGCAGGCTGTTATAAGGCTTACTGCAAGCAAAGCAGCTGCAGCAGCCGTGATCTTTTTATTCATTTGTTGTCCATGATTTTCGATAAAAAATCGAAAAAGCTCTCCTTTCGTTCAGTATAAAATTATTTTTTTCTGTTCTACATTTTCTATTATATAATTTATTTTTCCCGATGTCAAGACATAATTCGACTTTGTAATCAATCAGTAAACTATACTTTTTTCCTGAAAATATTCCGATTTTCACGCAGAACTCTGAGTAAAATCCTCTCATATTTCCCGTCAAAAGCTTGACATTTTGTGGTTTAGGTGATATAATATATCCGAATAATTTATCAAAAGGAAGCGAATATTCATGCTGAAAAAACTCATTTCACTGCTGACCTGTGCGGTAATGATTGCGGGCATTGCGGGAATAAACACATCCGCACAGCCTGTTGACACAGTATCTTTGACCGCCGTATCTTCCAATCACGGAAGCAATTCATCAATAAAGATCAAGTCGATAAAGCTGTCCGCTTCATCAATAACCCTCACCGAGGGTGATACCTACAAAATAAAACGAAAGATAACTCCCACAAATGCGACAAATACAAAGCTTTCCTATTCATCGTCAAACAGTAAGGTCGCCAAGGTATCCTCTAAGGGAAAGATAACCGCAGTAAGCAAAGGCACTGCCGTAATATATGTAAGGGCTACAGACGGCTCAAAAATATACGCAAGGCTTAAGGTCACCGTAAAGGAGCCCGAAAAATACTACACATTCCGTTATGACAGCTACCTTGAAGAGCATTTCCGGAAGCACGGCAGCGAGTTCGGCTATTCCACTGCACAGGAATATCTTGACGGAGCAAACAAGGTCATCAGTTCCCCCGACGCGCTCCATAAGACCGAAAAGGAGGACGGTGACGATATCTATTTTCTCGAAGCTACGGGAGAATTTGTGGTGTTATCCACCGACGGATATATCCGAACCTACTTCAAGCCCGACGACGGCATAGATTATTTCAACAGACAATAGCATACTAAAAATCATCATGTCAATGATCGGCAAGGAAAAAAACTCCGCGGATCATTGACATTTCTTTTATATATTGGTATAATATATGTATAATTATTTGTAAATGGAGTGATCTCAAAACCATGAAAATGAAAAAAATCGTTTCTCTGCTGACGAGCGCCTCGCTGCTTGTTGGAATAGCCGGGTTTGGCGCGTCGGACGTTCAGCAGACTATGTCCCCTGCGGCGATATCCGCTTCGGCAGCAGCTGCTGTCAAGGTAAAAACTCTGAATCTCGCCGCTTCCAAGGTAACGATGTCTGTGGGCAAGACCTACACCATCAAGTCGAAGATAACGCCCTCAAATGCCACAAATCAGAAGCTGTCCTACTCCTCCTCCGACAGCAAGATCGCTAAGGTATCATCAAAGGGAGTCGTTACCGCAGTCAAGGAAGGGACCGCGACTATCACCGTCAAGACAACGGACAAGTCAGACCTTTCGGCTAAGCTTACAGTTGTTGTAAAGAAGTCCTCGTCCGCGGCTTCGTCAAGTACATCGTCAAACACATCATCATCAAACGGATTTGATAAAAAAATAACCGCTATGGAGCTGGTAGAGGATATGCAGGTGGGCTTCAATCTGGGAAATACTCTGGACGCCTACTCGGGAAACTCGATCTCCGACGCCGGTCTTTCCAGTGAAACATGCTGGGGCAATCCCACGACTACTAAGAAAATGATAACCGCCATAAAGGCAAAGGGATTCAATACAATAAGAATTCCCGTGACCTGGCATGATCACCTTGACTCAAACTACAATATAAACGAGGAATGGATGAATCGCGTCAAGGAGGTCGTGGATTACGCTATCGACAACGATATGTACGTTATCCTGAATATGCATCACGATAACGCTGTATATGACCTGAAAAAGGCGATAAAATCGACAAACGACTATAAAGATGTCGAAAAGAGATTCCTTAAGATATGGACTCAGATAGCCGATACATTTAAGAATTACGACGAGCATCTTGTCTTCGAGTCCATGAATGAGCCCCGTATAGAAGGCAGCGCAGCCGAGTGGAACGGAGGCACTGCTGATGAAAGAGTTGCAGTTAACAAGCTTAACGCGGCCTTCACCAAGCTTATCAGAAACAGCGGCGGAAATAATAAATATCGTTTCCTTATGCTCCCCGGTTATGGAGCTTCCTCCTCGGACAACGCGCTCAATGATATCAAGCTTCCCGACGACGACAGACTGATCGTTTCCGTTCATGCATACAGCCCCTACAATTTCGCAATGAATGCAAGCGGCACTAAAAAGTTCTCGCAGACTGAAAAGAACGAGCTTGACTGGTTCTTCAGTAACCTTGATAAGAAGTTCGTAAGCAAGGGCATTCCCGTTGTCATCGGCGAAATGGGCGCCACCAACAAGAACAATCTTGCCGACAGAATAGCATGGACAAAGTATTATGTCAGCGGCGCAAGAAAGTACAACATCACCTGCTTATGGTGGGATAACGGCTGCTTTAATATAGGCGCAGAGAATTTCGGAATATTCGACCGCAAGACCTGCAAATTCAAGTTCAAGGACATTGCAGACGCACTGGTAAAATACAGCAAGTAAGCCTGTCCGATACATAAAAAACAGACCCGTGTCCGAAATGTCACGGGTCTTTCCATATTATTGCTCCCCCAATTAACTATTGAATTTTATGCTTGCCCCACTGACGAAATCCGTCGTCAGTGGGGCAAGCATAAATCCTCATCATTTAATTTGGGGGAGCAAAAAAAGCCGCTGCAGCGGGAAGAGGATATCCTCCCGATACAGCGGCATTATTTGTAAAATAAAAGCTATTATACGCAGCCCTGAGCCTTCATTGCCTCAGCTACCTTAAGGAAGCCTGCAATGTTAGCGCCTGCCATGTAGTTGCCCTCCATGCCGTATTCCTTAGCGGCACTGTCGCAGGACTTGAAGATCTCGATCATGATGTTGTGGAGCTTCTCGTCAACCTCTTCGAATGTCCAGGAAAGTCTCTCGCTGTTCTGGGACATTTCAAGACCGGAAGTAGCTACGCCGCCTGCATTAGCAGCCTTAGCGGGACCATAGAGAATACCGTTCTTCTGGTAAACCTCGATAGCCTCGGGAGTAGAAGGCATGTTAGCGCCCTCTGCAACAGCGAAGCAGCCGTTCTTAGCGAGTATCTCAGCGCTTTCCTTGTTGATCTCGTTCTGAGTTGCACAGGGAAGAGCGATGTCGCACTTGATAGTCCAGATACCGCTGCAGCCCTCGTGGTACTCTGCAGTAGGATGAGTAGCAACGTACTCCTTGATTCTCTTTCTCTCAACTTCCTTAAGCTGTTTTACGCAGTCAAGGTCGATACCGTTCGCATCGTAGATGTAGCCGTTGGAATCGGAAAGAGCAACGACCTTAGCGCCGTACTCTGTAGCCTTTTCAGTTGCATAGATAGCAACGTTTCCGGAACCGGAGATAACAACAGTCTTGCCCTCGAAGCTCTTGCCGTTAGCCTTGAGCATCTCGTTTGTGAAATAGCAGAGACCGTAGCCTGTTGCCTGAGTTCTTGCGAGAGAGCCGCCGTAGGTAAGACCCTTACCTGTAAGAACGCCTGTGAATTCGTTTCTGATCCTCTTATACTGACCGAACATGTAGCCGATCTCACGAGCACCTGTTCCGATGTCGCCTGCGGGAACGTCGAGATCTGCGCCGATGTGTCTGCACAGCTCAGTCATAAAGCTCTGGCAGAAGCGCATAACCTCTCCGTCGGACTTGCCCTTGGGGTCGAAGTCGGAACCGCCCTTACCGCCGCCCATAGGGAGAGTTGTAAGGCTGTTCTTGAAGATCTGCTCAAAGCCTAAGAACTTAATAATACCGAGATTAACTGAAGGGTGAAGTCTGAGACCGCCCTTGTAGGGTCCGATAGCGGAGTTGAACTGAACTCTGAAGCCTCTGTTTACCTGAACCTTACCGTTGTCGTCAACCCAAGGTACTCTGAACATTACCTGACGCTCGGGCTCAACGATCCTCTCGAATACGCCTGCCTCAACGAGGTCGGGTCTCTTTTCAACTACGGGCTGCAGAGATTCAAAAACCTCTGTAACTGCCTGAATGAATTCAGGCTCAGCAGGATTACGTTTTTTTACAGTTTCCAGTAAATCTGCAAGATATTTGTTTGTTAACGCCATTGTTAATAAACCTCCCTAAAAAATAACTGTCCGAGTGCGGAAACAGTTTTTTATAAAATATTGAGAAGAACTGACGTCCTTCGGCACCCTACAAGTCATATTATATCACTTTAATACAGGATTTGCAATAGTTTTTGAAGTATTTTTTTATTTTTATTCATTTAATACAAAAATTATTGGCAAATTTATGAATATCATAAAAATCCGCAGCAAAAAATGCAATGAATTTTTTAAATCCTTCAAATTCATTGCATTTGAATTATCACTCATTAAGAATGAACGAGTATATCTCGCTCTTCTTGTAGCCGGTAAGCTTTGCCGCTTCCTTGCAGGCCTCGGACAACTTCATGCCCTGTTCGGCGAATTTTCTTGCCTGAGCGGCGGCTTCCTCGATATTTATCTCCTCGGATATCTCGGGCGGTTCGTAGCCTTCCACCACGAGGACGAACTCCCCTCTTGGCTGGATCTCCTCAAAGTGTGCGATAGCTCCCTCGATATCTGTTCGGATAATTTCGTCATGAATCTTGGTGAGCTCGCGGCATATAGAAATGCGCCTGTTTCCGAAGTATGCCAACATGTCGTTCAGCGTATCGAGCAGCTTGTGAGGAGCTTCGTAGAACACAAGCGTATGAGTATCCAGCGCAGCGCTTTTCAGATGAGCGAACCGCTGCTTTTTTGTGACGGACAAAAAGCCCTCAAAGGAAAATCTGGACGTAGAAAGTCCGCTGACAGCCACTGCGGAAGCTGCGGCAGTAGGTCCGGGAACGACCTCGGTGCGCACTCCCCTTTCGGCGCAGAGCTTCACCAAGTCCTCGCCGGGGTCTGAAATGCAGGGCATGCCCGCGTCGGTGACCACAGCGCAGTTCTCACCCTGTTCAATGCGGGTGATGATATTCTCGCTGACCTGTCTTGCAGAATGCTCGTGATAGCTCACCAGCGGCTTTTTGATATTGTAATAGTTCAGCAGCTTGACGGTGACGCGGGTATCCTCGGCGCAGATGAAATCCACCGAAGACAGAATCTCAACGGCGCGGTAGGTGATATCGCTCATATTTCCGATGGGAGTCCCCACAACATATAAAATTCCGCTCATAATAACTTCCTTTCAGCTCACGGCTCTGTATGACCGTAAATGCTTTTCAGTTCCTCGGAAACAGCTCCGCCTTCGCAGGTGTAAAGCTGTGGAAGGACATTCATGAAAGGCTTTCCTCCCTTTCTCCCCTCCATAAGGAACAGCCACGGCGCGTCCTTTGGAGTCTTTGCAACGAATCGCAGCGATTTCGGCTCAATGTGATTGTTCTTCATTGCAGAGATAACGTCCGCCAGCCGCTCGGGACGATTGCACAGACAGAGCCTTCCGCCGAATTTCAGCAGCCTGTCCGCGGCTCTGCATACGTCGTTGATGTTGCAGAGTATCTCGTGCCGTGCGATACGCTGGGGATCATAGTTGCTTTCTATCCCCGCAGAAGCCGCCTTATACGGAGGATTGCAGGTGACAACATCACATCTTTCGAGGGGTGCGGGAGCCTTTAGTTCCTTTAAGTCCATATGTATCGGGAAAATATCCTTCAATCCGGAGCGCTCCACGCTGATCTCAAACTGTTCTATCGCCTGCTGCTGGATATCAATGCCATACACCAGCTTAGGCTCATAGCGCAGCTTCATAAGAATAGCGATGATACCGCAGCCCGTGCCCATATCGCAGACGATGTCCTTATGGCGCACCTGTGCGAAATCGGCAAGCAGAAAAGCGTCAGTACCGAAGGTATGTTCCTTTGTGACGGCTATCTCGCAGCCGTTTTTCAGCGTTTCAAATGAAATATCGTTCATGTGGTCACTCCGAAAAAAGCGCCGCAGATCGTATGAAATGCAGCGCTGTTTTATTATTATAATTATTATTTGATCAGGCAGTGAATTACAGGTTACCCTTTGCCATGTTTGCAACTTCCTCGGCAAAGTTGTCAACCTTCTTCTCAACGCCCTCGCCTCTCTCAAAGCGAACGAACTCAACAACGGAGATCTTGCCGCCCAGTTCCTTAGCGGAATCCTCAACATACTTGCCAACAGAAACCTTGTCGTCCTTTACGTAAGCCTGCTCGAGGAGGCAGTTCTCGGTGTAATACTTGCCAACCTTGCCCTCTGCGATCTTAGCTCTTACCTGCTCGGGCTTGGAAGCCATCTTGGGATCCTCAGCCATCTGAGCCATGATGATATTCTTCTCGTTCTCAAGAACTTCTGCGGGAACGGACTCACGGTTAAGATAAGCGGGGTTCATAGCTGCAACCTGGAGAGCGCAGTTCTTGCCAACCTCGTAAACCTTGTCAGCGGGAAGATCTGTGTCCAGCTTTACCATTACGCCAATGCTTCCGCCGCCGTGAACATAAGGAACGAGTACGCCTTCAAGTCTGGTGAAACGGCGGATGACCATGTTCTCTCTGATCTTGATGAAGAGATCCTGGAGGGACTCCTCAACGGACTTGTCGCCGCCGCTGATCTTAGCAGCCTTAAGTGCGTCGAGATCTGCAGGGTTCTGCTCGATAACAGTCTTGGCAACAGCTGCAACGAAAGCCTTGAACTCGTCGTTGTTTGCAGCGAAGTCTGTCTCGATGTTGACCTCTACAACAGCACCGACATTGCCCTCAACAACAGAAGTAACGATACCCTCTGCCGCAACTCTGGAGCTCTTCTTAGCCTGTGTAGCAAGTCCCTTTTCACGAAGGATTGTTATAGCCTTATCTCTGTCGCCGTCAGCCTCTGTAAGAGCATTCTTGCAGTCCATCATGCCGACGCCTGTGGATTTCATAAGATCCTTGATTTCTGCGATTGATACCTTTCCCATTGTAAACATTCCTTTCACATTTTATCCATAAATCGAAATCAAGGCAGACATAAAAAATTATATCTGCCTGAAATTCAAAGAAAATATCCGTAAATATTTTTCCCGATAGAGGGATTATTATTCCTCGTCTGCCTTTTCCTCAGCTGCAGCAGCCTCTTCGGAAGCGCCCTCTGCGCCCTGTCTGCCCTCGAGGATAGCGTCTGCCATAGCGCCTGCGATAAGCTTAACGGCTCTGATAGCGTCGTCGTTTCCGGGGATAACATAATCTACGTCATCGGGGTCGCAGTTTGTATCAACGATAGCAACTATCGGAATACCAAGCTTCTTAGCCTCAGCTACTGCGATCTTCTCCTTGCGGGGGTCAACGATAAAGAGTGCTCCGGGGAGCTTCTTCATTTCCTTGATACCGCCGAGATACTTTTCAAGCTTTTCTATTTCAAGCTCAAGCTTAACAACTTCCTTCTTGGGGAGAAGGTCAAATGTGCCGTCCTCCTGCATTGTGTGGAGCTGTTCAAGTCTTGCGATTCTTCTCTGGATGGTCTTGAAGTTTGTCATCATACCGCCGAGCCATCTTGCGTTTACAAAGTAAGCGCCTGCTCTTACAGCTTCTTCCTTAACGGAATCGGCAGCCTGCTTCTTTGTTCCTACGAAAAGAACATTGTCGCCGTTCTCTGCCACGCTGCGGATGAATGCATAAGCTTCATCGAGCTTCTTTACAGTCTTCTGGAGATCGATAATATAAATACCGTTTCTCTCTGTAAAGATGTAAGGTGCCATTTTGGGGTTCCATCTTCTTGTCTGGTGACCGAAGTGTACGCCTGCTTCAAGAAGCTGTTTCATTGATACTACGCCCATTTTAATTTCCTCCGATTTGGTTAATAGATTTTCCTCCGCCGAGCCTTGCTCTGCGCTTATCCGAACGAACGGACACCAACGCCGAAAACCCAGCGTGTGAATTTGCATTACATATTATAGCATACTCTTCCCATTTTGTCAAGTATTATGTTCATACATCTATGACAAACTTTTCACTCTGATTTTGTCCTTCTTTGGTGAAATATACCTATTTCCGCGGATAAGCACGGTATCCTCGCCGATAAGCTGGATATCATCTGCATCCACTCTGATGTCGTCCTGTCTGCCGAGAAGCCCGAAAAGCTGACATCGTCCGAATATCAGCAGTGCTTTTACAGACATTCCGTCGGTATCAAACTCCAGATCGTCCGCATAGCCCAGCTTAGTGCCCGTTTTCACGCATATTATCTCCTTGCCCTTTATCTCGGAAAATGTGCATTTCACGCATATTCCTCCAATCAGTATACTATTGCTCCCCCAATTAACTGTTGAATTTTCTGCTTGCCCCGCTGCCAAGATCCTTCGTCAGAAAACCTTGAAACATCGCATATTCCTGCGGTTTTCTTCCTAGTCTTTTGTCAGCGGTTCTGCGCATAAATCTTCATAAGTTATTGGCTGAAAATCCTGTAAAACAGGATTTTCAGCGACACAAATCAAAGATTTGTGCCGTAATACCTGATTAATGTCTGCTTTGCCGCCGCTGACGGGCGGCAAGGTGCAAGGATTTTTGGCTAAAACGCCAAAAATCCTTGCACCCAACAACGGAAAAAATGCTCCGAAGCAAAGCTTCTACGCACTTTTTCCGCTGTTGAGCAGACATTAAGTTAATTGGTGGAGCAATAATACAGATTATGAGAAAAGCCGCAGGATTATGACTGCGGCTCTGCATAATGCGGGATATGCGCTACTCTTCGGCAGTCATATCCTCCTTGCTGATCTTGAAAATTATCCTGAACAGCTTTGTAAGGAGCTTCGGACTTTTCACAACGATAAGCTTCATAAGTACCTCCAAAAGAATATGTATTTGCTTCCACAGTTCATCATATTCGTTTGTCGGAAAAGTGTTACTTTTTTTCAAAAACCACAACAATTATTCCCGATTTGACCGTAATTTCGCACTTTCCGTCCTCGGTGAACTCATTGCTTGCGCCCAGCGGGAAATCGTTGGTGAAGGTCACCTCGCCGCTGTATTTCAGTCCCGATATGATGACCTCCGCCTTTTCGGTCAGGGAGAATATCGAAACATATCTCGTGCCGCAGTCCTCATATATCGTCGTTCCGCAGGAGAGCAGCTCTATATCATAATCATCTCCGAAGAGAACGCCACGTCCTCCGCGGTTAAGGATGTACATAAGAGTCTGGATATTCGCCGCAGTATGTCCGAATCGTCCGCCCAGACCGCCGTATATGTGAAACTCGTCACAGCCGGCTTCAAAGCCTTTTTTCACGGCGAGCATCATATCGGTGTCGTCCTTTTCGCAGGGAGCCTTTATAACGGGGATATTCTCGGGGACAGCTTCTCCTATGCTGTCAAAGTCTCCTATGAGCAGGGATATCTTGTCGGAAATGCCGAGACGTTTGCAGTGGATATATCCCCTGTCCGCAGCCATGATGACCCCGTCGGACAGCTTTATTCCGTCATAATCGTTTATGTTCGCGCCGCCGAAAATACTGCATATCACTGCTTTCTGACCTCCCACTCCTTGATAAGCTTAGCCTCCTCGTACATCTGAACATAGCTGTCATGCCGCGACTTGGCGATTTCTCCGCTGTTGACGGCTTCGATGACTGCACAGCCCTTTTCCTTGATGTGAGCGCAGTCGGGGAAGCGGCATTTCCCCTCGTACCTCTCAAATTCGGGGAAGCAGTATTTCAGCTCGTCCTTGAGGATAATGTCGTAGCTGTTGGTATCGAATGCGGAAAAACCGGGTGTGTCCGCGATATATCCGCCGTTGGACAGCTTGAACAGCTCCGCCTGTCTGGTGGTATGGCGGCCTCTGCCCAGCTTTTTGCTTATCTCGCCCGTTTCCAGTCCGAGAGACGCGTCGATATTGTTCAGCAGGGTAGACTTCCCCGCCCCGGTATTGCCTGTAAGAGCGCAGATATGTCCCGCGATAAGGTCGCAGATAGGCATATAGCTTGCGGGGTCGCTGTAATCGGTGACGAATACGGGCAGTCCGATTCCGCGATAGATGTCCTCGATATCCTGCCGCCTTTTCAGGTCGTTCTTAGTCAGCACCACTGCGCCGTTTATCTTCTTGAACTCTGCCACCGCAAGGAACTTGTCCAGCACAAGGAAGGACGGTTCGGGCTCGCAGGTAGATATGACGAATATCAGGTAATCAAGATTTGCCAGCGGAGGACGTATTATCTGATTTTTTCTGGGAAATATCTCGGTGATAAGCCCCGTTTTCCCGTCATGTTCAACGTTTACTCTGTCTCCTGCACAGGGAGATATGTTTTCTTTTCTGAATATCCCCCTTGCCTTACATTCAATAATACCGTCGGAGGTCTCTGCAAAATACAGACCTCCGACGGATTTCAGAATAAGTCCGGGAGAATTTTTCACAGACGTTTCTTCGTTCTGCAACTAAATTCCTCCATCATATTAAATCATGTGATAGTCTGCCACCACTGATCGTCGGGCACCTCATAATAGGTCTCATCGGAGGGAGCCTCGGTCACGGTCGTCTCTGTCTGCTCATCATCGTCATTGCCAAAAATGGGGAACTCGTCAAGGATACCGCCATGATCGTCCTCGGTTTCCTCGGTGGTAGTTTCCTCTTCCTCGGCGAAAAGCTCAATGAAAAGCTCCTTGTTCATGCTCATTTCGGTGACTGTTCCGTTAGTAAAGTCCACCACGTACTCGCTTATCTTATCCGACTCGCCTGTCTCGGAGTTGGTAGCTTCGATGCTTACGGTCTGAGTCGTTGAGCCGTTTACGGTGATGGTAACGGTGGAAACGTAAGCGAGATTATCCACCGTGACAGTACCCGAAATATTGCCGTTGATATAAGCCTTGAAGGCTGCCGCGCCCTTGACGTCGGACGGAACTGCAAATGTGATATTAGCGTCGGTAGCAGGCGGTGTACCCGAGCTTACCGTGAGAACGATCTCGGTACCGGGGCTGACTACGTTGACATTGCCGTACTCGTCGGTAGCGGGAATGCTTTGTGCAAGAACAAGTCCCTTCTCCTCGAAGCTGTCCTCTTCCTTGAGCGTTACGACAAGACCCTTAGATTTAAAGAGGTTCTCTGCGTCCTCGGCGAAAAGTCCCATTTCAACGGCGTCAACCATAAGAACGTCCTGCACCTCGGGACCCTGGCTTACATACATGATGATAGTGGAGCCCTTTTCCACCTTTTCGTTGTGAGCGGGCTCGGTGGCGATAACATGGTTTTCGTCAACACTGTCGTCGGTCTGGAATGCGATAGTCACGAAGAAGCCCTGCTTTTCAAGCATATCCTTGGCAGTGTTAGCCTCCAGATCGTACACATTGCGTATGGTGACCATCTGTGGACCCTTGCTGACCTTGACCTTGACGGTGGTGTTCTGAATGATAAATTCGCTGCCCGCCTTGGGTGTCTGAGCGATGATAACGCCCTCGTCATACTCTGCGGAATACTCCTGACTTTCAACGATCATATCAAAATAGGGAGCATAGGTTGACTTTGCGTCGTTGTAGTTCACTCCGACGAGATTGGGCATCATATCGGTATTATCTATCTCGGTCCCGAATATGGATCCAAGATTTATCGCAATGAAAATAACTGCCACGATAAGCACGGTCGCGGCGATAGCGGTAAGCGTCACCACAAAATAGGATGTCTTGGATACCTCGTTCTCATCGTCATCCTCATCGTCGTCATCGTCCTCCTCGTAATCGGGGACGGTCTTGACAGCGGTCCCGGTCTTTCTTGCGGGAGCGGGTGCCGCGGCGGAAGAGAACCTCGTGCCCTGACCGCCTGCCGAGGAAGACTTGACCTCGTTCTTGTCGAAGTACATGGTCTTCTCGTTGTCCTCGCGGACTGCGGAGCCCATGGCGTTCTGACCGAAATTATATCCGAACACAACGGAGGGGTCCTTCTTGAATTCCTCGATATCGTTTATCATTTCCGAAGCGGACTGATATCTCTTGGAAGGATCCTTCTGCATTGCACGCATAACTATCTCCTCGAGACCTATGGGGATAGTATCGTTTATCTGTCTCGGCAAAACGGCGCTGTTCTGCATATGCATAACTGCCACCGCAACTGGAGAATCCGCGTCGAAGGGCTTTCTGCCCGTGATCATCTCATAGAGCATAACGCCTGTGGAGTAGATGTCGCTGCGTTCGTCGGTGACATCTCCCCTTGCCTGCTCGGGGCTGATATAGTGAACGGAGCCTATAGCCTTGTCGGACATAGTCTTGCCCTCTTCGCGGGCAAATCTTGCAATGCCGAAGTCCATGACCTTGATATTTCCGTCAGGAAAAAGCATAATGTTCTGCGGCTTGATGTCGCGGTGGACGATGCCCCTGTCGTGAGCGTGCTGGAGCGCGCGGAGTATCTGAGTGATAAAGTAGACCGCGTCCTTCCATTTGAGAACGCCCTGCTGTTCCATGAACTCCTTGAGGGTAATGCCGTCGATGTACTCCATAACGATGAACTGCATCTTATCGGTAAAGCCCACGTCGTATATCTTAACGATATTGGGGTGAGAAAGCACGGCTATGGCCTTGGATTCGTTTCTGAAACGTCTTACGAAATCATCATTGTCCGCGTATTCCTTTTTCAGGATCTTAACGGCGACGACCTTCTTATCAACGATATCCTCTGCCTTATAGACGTCGGCCATTCCGCCCATACCGATAAGCTCGGTTATTTCGTACCTGCCGTCAAGTCGCTTGCCTATGTTTTTATCCATTGATATAACCTTCCTTTAAGTTTTCATATGTCTGAAACAAGAAGCCGCTGCGGGAAGGTGCTCCCGCATACGAATATATATACAAACGGAAAGCTCCGTTAGTGTCATATGTCGGTATCATCGAAGCCCGAAATGACAGCTGCGGTTATGTTGTCCCTGCTGCCGCATTCAAGGGCGAGATCGATGAGCTTTTTAGGTATGTCTGCGAGTGGACAGCCCTTGACCGCGGAGAGTATCTCCTCGTCGCTGCACACGCCGCAAAGCCCGTCGGAGCACAGCAGCACTATACTGCCGCTGTCCGCGTTAAGCTCGAAATAATCGGGGCTGACATGCTCCGCAACGCCGACAGCTCTGGTCAGATAATTGCGGTTCGGATGAGTTTTCATTTCCTCAAAGGTTATCTTTCCGCTTTCGTAGAGCTGCATAACGGCGGAATGATCCTTGGTTATCTGTGTGATGCCGCCGTTTATCAGATATGCACGGGAATCGCCGACGTTCACGCAGTAAATCACGTTTTTGCACCGCATTACCGCAACAGCGGTAGTTCCCATGCCCTTTTTCATCGGATCGGTCTCCGAGAGATCATACACCACAGCATTTGCCGTTCTCACAGCGCTCATCAGGAGCAGCTTTAAAGCAGCGGAGCTGCTGTCCGGGCGATATCCGCTTTCTATACGCTTGGAAATGACGGAAATAGCAGTTTCGCTTGCAAAGCTGCCTGCATTTTCGCCGCCCATGCCGTCGCATACGACTGCAAAAGCCGCGGAGGGTCCCAGTTCTATCGTATTGACCCTGTCCTGATTTTCACTTCGTACATTTCCCTTGGACGACTCTGCGATTATTTGCAATCCACCGTCACCTCCGATTAATTCGCGCCGAAAAAGCGCGTTCAGATCTCATATTCCCGTCTCAGCTGACCGCAGGCGGCGTTGATATCGCTGCCCAGAGTCCGTCTGACCGTAACGTTAAGTCCGCCGTTCTCCAGCATGTGCTGAAAGTTCAGGACAGATCTTCTGTCAGACTTGAAATCACGTTCCTTAATCTCATTGACGGGAATGAGATTAACGTGACAGTTCATCCCTTTGAGAAGACCGATAAGCTTGTCCGCGTCGGCTTTTGAATCGTTGACGCCGCGGATAACGGCATACTCAAAGGATATCCTTCTCCCCGTCGAAGCTATGTAGTCACGACAGGCCTTCAGGAGCTTTTCAATATTATATGAATTATTTACAGGCATTATTTCACTGCGGCGCTTATCGTCGGCGGCGTGGAGCGAAACGGAAAGAGTAAGTCCGAGTTTCAGCTCTGCCAGCTTATATATCCTGTCAACAAGACCGCAGGTAGAAAGCGAAACATGACGCAGGCTGAGATTCTTGCCCTCCGGACAGGACAGAAGCTTCAGAAAGCGTACAACATTATCGAAGTTATCCAGCGGCTCGCCGATGCCCATGAGCACAAGGCTTTCCACCTTGCGTCCCGAGCTGCGTTCCGCCTCGTATATCTCCGAGAGCATCTCCGACGGTTCAAGATTTCGCTTAAAGCCCGCAATTGTGGAAGCGCAGAACTGACAGCCCATTTTGCAGCCCACCTGAGTGGATATGCACAGGCTGTTGCCGTGCTTGTAATCCATAAGCACGCATTCCACATGATTGCCGTCAGACAACTCATACAAATATTTTACAGTATTATCTATGGAAGATTCAAGCGTTTTCGCAACATTTAGGCGATTTATATAAAATCTATCGTCAAGTTTTGTACGAAGTGACAATGAAATATTAGTCATTTCCTCAAAGCTGACAGCACGCTTCACATGGAGCCAGTTAAATATCTGAGCCGCTCTGAATTTTTTCTCGCCGAGGGCTTCAATTTCAGCCGCAAGCTCGTCGGGATAAAGAGACAATATATCAAGCTTTTCCATAAATAACTCCGTTTATTTTTTCATCATCTTACATATATAAAAGCCGTCGCTGCCGAAATGCTTCGGGAAAACGGTAACGGAACAGCCTCCAAATGGCTCCCCGTATCTCTCCAGAAAAGGAACGCCGTAAAAATCGGGATGACTTTCAAGGAATCTCTTAGTAACTCCGTCGTTCTCCGCAGGATTGACCGTGCAGGTGGAGTACACAAGAACGCCGCCGCTTTTCACGTATTTTGACGCGTTCTGCAGAATATCGTACTGTATCTGTGGCAGACCCTTGAAGTCGTCGGGGTCCTTGTACTTTATCTCGGGCTTGCCGCGCATAACACCCAGTCCCGAACAAGGAACGTCGCAGAGCACCTTGTCCGCCAGCGGAAGACGCTCATTGAATTTCCTCCCGTCGCTGACAATTGCGGTGATGTTATGAAGTCCCAGCCGCTTCGCGCCCTTTTCAATGAGGACTGCCCTGTTTTTGTGAAGCTCGCAGGAGATGATACTTCCTTTGCCGTTCATCATTTCGGACAGCGTAAAGGATTTTCCTCCGGGAGCGGCGCAGACGTCGATGACCGTATCATTTTCGTCGGGAGCCACCGCAAGGCAGCATATCTGCGAGGAAATGTCCTGAATGTGGAACAGTCCGTCTTTATAAGCCTCCGAGCGACTCAGGTCCCCGCTCTTCATTGAGCGTATCTCCAGAGCACAGCTGCTAAGCGGTCCAAATCCGCAGGGAACAGCTTCACCGCCGCTTTCGGATATCATTTTCATAAGCCCTTCGGCGGAGATTTTCAGCGTGTTGACCCTTGCGGTCATATCCCCCTCAAGGAAGGACGCTTCCAGCAGAGAAACGGCATTCTCCTCGCCGCAGCCGTCAAGAAGCAGCCTTACGATATCCTCACGGCAGGAATACTTCACTGAAAGAGAGGATATCTTATCCTCGGGAAGCTCGTATTTGCAGCCGCTTCGGATAAAATTGCGGAGCAGTCCGTTCACAAAGCCCGAAGCCTTTCCTTTTCCCGCTTCTTTGATAAGCTTCACCGATTCGTTCACAGCCGCACTGTCGGGCACGCTGTCACAGAACATCAGCTGGTACAGTCCCATGCGAAGCACGGTCAGCACCTCTCTGTCAAGATTTTCGGGCGGGGTCTTGCTGTACTGTGTGATGATATAGTCAAGAGTGATCTTCCGCTCGGTCACACCGTAGAAGACCCTCGAAACAAAGCGTCTGTCCTCGGGAGAGAGCTTCTCCGAGGAAAGCACGCTGTCCAGTGCAATGTTGGAGTACGCGCCCTTTTCCATTTTCATCAGCAGCTCGTAGATAACATATCTTGCAGATCTCAATTCTGAGTTTCCTCCGATGTCACAACGGTACCCGCCTTAACGGGATTTCCGCGGAGGAAGTCCGACGTTTTCATACGCTTGCCGCCGTCGGTCTGTACCTCGGTGAAGGTCACGCATTTTCCGTCTCCGCAGACTATGGTAAGCTCGTTGTCCTTAACAACGGTACCGCAAGGCTTGTCCGAAGTGATACCGGACAGCTCCGAGTGATATATCTTAAGACGTCTGCCGTTTATATAGCACACCGCACAGGGTGAAGCTGACAAGCCGCATACTTTACAATGCACCTCTTTGGCAGTCTTGGAAAAATCTATGGGACACATGTCCTTAGTTATCATAGGAGACTGACAGGACAGCGATTCATCCTGCGGTATAGGCTGTAAAGTGCCATTCTTAACAGCAGATAAAGTGTCAAGTAAAACCCTTGCGCCCATCTCGGACAGCCTTTCGGTAAGCTCGGAATAGGTCTCGTTCACGCCTATTTCCGTTTCCTCCTTCAGCAGCATATCGCCCGTATCTACGCCGTCAGCCATAAGCATTGATGTAACGCCCGTCATCTTTTCTCCGTTGAGGATACACCGCTGTATCGGCGCAGCTCCTCTGTATCTCGGGAGCAGCGACGCATGGATATTTATGCAGTGATATTTCGGCGCTTCCAGTATCCTTGTGGGAAGTATCTTTCCGTAAGCGACCACGACTATCATATCGGGCGCGATATCGCTTATGACCTTCCATGAAAGCTCTGCGTCCTCACCCTTTTTCAGGCTTGCGGGAGTGTACACAGGGATATCATACTGTAAAGCAACTTCCTTCACAGGAGAAGGCATAAGCTTATTTCCCCGTCTGCCCCTTGCCTTGTCGGGCTGGGTAAATACGGCGGAAACAGTCTCACCGCTGTCGATAAGCGCCTTTAAGCAGGGCACGGAAAAATCGGGAGTACCCATAAAAATTATGTTCATGGCAGAAGCCTCCTTGCGTTAATTACTTGCGATCCTCCATTTCGGAAGGGTCTACCATTTCATCGGCAATGTCCACGAAAAGCCGCCCGTCCAGATGATCGAGCTCGTGGCATACTGCACGGGCGAAAAGCTCCTTGCCCTGATATTCCACGGTATCGCCGTTTCTGTTCAGTGCCCTTACAGTGACCTTCATGGGACGCTTCACATAGCCCCATTCATTTGGGCAGGAAAGGCAGCCCTCTACCTCTCTCTGTCTTCCGCTCATTTTAACGATCTCGGGATTGATAAGCTCAATGGGACCGTCTCCCACGTCGATTATCACGATACGGCGGAGTACTCCCACCTGAGGAGCGGCAAGTCCGCAGCCGTCAGCCTTGACGAGTGTGTCCTTCATATCATCGAGAAGCTGAAAGAGTCTGTCGTCGAATTTTGTAACGGGACGGCATTTCTTTCTGAGCACCTCGTCGCCCTTTTTTACAATGTTTCTTATTGCCATCAAAAACTATCCTTTCGAGATAAAATAAGTATGCGATTTATTATCATAGTCCGATATCACCATTTATATCAATATAAAGCTGAACGTCGGAATATTCTTTCATTTTCAGAAATCTTAAGCGAATCTCGGAGATAAATTCCCGAAATTCAGCGGTATTGCGGCATTTTATGATAATGCGGTAGCGGAATCGTCCGTTTATCCTTTCAAACACGCACCTCGCAGGACCGAGCACCCGCAGCGGAAACCTGATGTTTCCCTTATCGACCTCGTCGCTTATGAGCCCGAGGAATGCCTTGGAGCCGTCGTCGGCGTGCCTGTCGTTCACGGAGGAAAAGCCTGCCACGCATATGTCGCAGTAAGGAGGATAGGTCAGCGCCTTCCGCAGAGCGGATTCCTGCCTGTAAAACTCCTTGTAATCCTGCTGTGCCGCAAGATTTATTACATAATGCTCGGGAACGCAGGTCTGAATGTATGCACGTCCCGCCTTATCGCTTCTGCCTCCTCGTCCCACCACCTGCGTGATAAGGGAAAACGTCCGCTCATAGCTTCGGAAATCGCCGCAGAAAAGCGCCTTGTCCACCGAAAGCACGCCCACAAGAGTGACATTCGGGAAATCAAGTCCCTTAGCTATCATCTGTGTGCCCAGCATGATATCGTACTCGCCGTTTTCGAACGCCTTGAATGAACGTTCGTAAGCGTAGCGGGAATAGGTCGTATCTGCGTCCATGCGGAGTATCCTTGCGCTCGGGAAAAGGTCTGATATCTCGTCCTCCAGCTTCTGAGTGCCGAGCCCCGTCATTTTCAGCTTTTCGCTTCCGCAGCAGGGACACTTCGTCAGCATATCCTCGCTGAAGCCGCAGTAATGGCAGATAAGACGGTTGTTGGTCTTGTGATAGGTCAGCGGAATGCTGCAGTTGGGACACTTTACAGGCTCTCTGCAGGACGTACAGGATATAAAGGTGTAATATCCCCGACGATTCAGCAGCAGAATGGACTGCTCCCCCCGCGAAAGATTGGCATTCAGCTCGTTTACCAGCTTTGCGCTGAATATCCCCGAGGTGCCGCAAAGCTCCTCCTCGGACATATCTATTATATCCACGGATGGCAGCGGATTCCCCGCATATCTGTTTTTCAGTTCGAACAGCTTGTACCTGCCTCTTTCGGCGTTGTAAAAGCTTTCTATGGACGGCGTAGCCGAAGCAAGCAGCAGCACTGCATTATGATATACGCACCGCATTTTTGCGGCGTCTCTTGCGCTGTATCTGGGAGAGGTCTCCGACTTGTAGGTCATTTCCCCCTCCTCGTCCATTATGATAAGACCGATGTTGTCAATGGGCGCAAACACGGCACTGCGCGTTCCCACCACTATCCTGCTGCCGCCCGATCTTATCCGCTTGTACTCGTTGAGCCTGGCGGTCATGGAAAGGCTGCTGTGAATGACCGACACCATATCTCCGAACAGGCTCTGAAAACGGCTGACCGTCTGCGGAGTCAGAGATATCTCGGGTATCATCATAATTACGTTCTTTCCGATATCGAGGGTATGCTTTATCAGCTTTGCGAAAACGGACGTCTTTCCGCTGCCCGTAACTCCGAAGAGAAGCGCGCAGTCAGGCTTATCGGAGTCTATCAGTGAGGAAATGCCGTTATAAGCCGCCTGCTGCTCGTCGGTGAGTACGATATCATCGGGGTCCGAATCAGCCTTTGCCTCGGATGGACGTATGACCTCGTATTCAAAGCTTTCCGCCGCTCCACTTTTCAGCATATTCTTTATGACCTGACCAGTAATATTGCAGAGATAGCACAGCTCCTTAACAGAAGCCGCGCCGTTTTCCTCTAATACCTCGGCTATCTTTTTCTGCTTTGGAGTAAGCTTGAACAGCTCGGGGTGATCGCAAAAACCCTCGGACAGATGTATCATCTGCAAGGTCTCGTCCTTAACGCGGCGCCTGACCTCGTCACAGCGGACGATAAGCCCCTTTGAGAGCAGTTCCTCAGCCGCAGCTTTATCCGTGCCGTCAAAGGCCGCGGAGATCATCATTTCCTGCTCCCTGCGGTTTTTCACCTCGGAAAAGGAAGCGTACAGATCCGCCGCCTGCGGAGAAAGACCCTTTTTCTGCTCGGTATCGGCTTCGGAAAAACTGTATTTCTCTGTGAAGTTCACACTGAGTCCCGGCGGGATAAGCGCCCTGAAAGCGTCGTAATAGGTGCATAAGGTCATATCGTGGAGCCATTCCAGCATTTTCTGCATCTCGCCGCCAATGACAGGCTCGCTGTCGATGACCGACGTTATGCATTTGCATTTCTGCGTTTCAGCCGCAGAGCATTCCGATACGGAAAGCACTATCCCGATACGCTTTCTGCTGCCCCGTCCGAAAGGGACGATAACTCTTTTTCCCGCAGATACCGTCCCCGACAGCTCGTCGGGAATGATATAGCTGTACCGTTTGTCATAAGCGACGGAAGCGCCGCTTATGCCTATTTCGGCAATACTTACCGACTCGGTGTTCATTCAGCTCTGGAAGAGCTTCTGAGAGCGGAATCCTCGACGATAAAGAATTTTCTTGCAGCAAGCTCGTCGACAGCGGTCTTTACGGGCTTTTCCTCAAGAGGCTTTTCATTGGCGATAAGCTCGTCGGTTATCTCTCTTGCTCTCTTAGCGACTGCCATTACAACGGAGTAATAGCTCTCATTTTTTGTTGTTATCTGTGAAAGACATGGTCTAAGCATTTTCAAGCACCTCATCAATTAAATATTTATTGTTTTCGCAGGACATTGCCGCAGCGGATATGATAGTTTTAAAATCCTCCACAGCCTTGTCCAGCGGACCGTTTACCATTATATAATCGTATTTGTCGGCGCATTTTATCTCCCGCGCCGCCTGAGCGAGACGTTTCTCGACCACCTCGGAGGTCTCCGTGCCCCGCTTTTCAAGGCGGCGGCGAAGCTCCTTCATGGACGGCGGCAGAATAAATATCAGCACCGCATCGGGACGAAGCTTTCGGACATTCATAGCGCCCTCCACTTCTATCTCGAGTATAACATTTTTGCCCTTGTTCAGATTTTCGTCTATGTAGGTAAGAGGCGTGCCGTAATAATTGCCGCAGTATTCCGCATATTCCAGCATACTGCCGCTGTTAATAAGCTCCTCAAATTTCTCCCTTGTAAGGAAATGATAATTCACGCCGTCCTGCTCGCCCTCTCTGGGACTGCGGGTGGTGGCGGAAACGGAGTAATAAAAACTGTCGTCCTTTAATACTTCCGCAAGAATGGTTCCCTTTCCGCAGCCCGACGGCGCGGAAACAACGATAAGCTGTCCTTTTTCAGACATCTTCCTCAACGCTCCCCTCTTTATCATCGTCGGCTGCGCGTCCCGCCACGGAAGCGGGCGCCACCGCGGACAGCACCACATGACCGCTGTCTGAGACGATCACCGAACGGGTCTTCCGTCCGTATGATGCGTCGATAAGCAGTCCCTTGTCCCTTGCCTCCTGGATAATGCGCTTTATGGGCGCGCTCTCCGGGCTGACGATAGCGACCACACGGTCAGCGTTCACGGCGTTTCCGAAGCCGATGTTGATAAGCTTCATATTTATTGCACCTCTGATATGATACTATTCTATGTTCTGTACCTGTTCCCTGATCTTCTCGATCTCGGATTTAAGATCAACTACAATTTTGGTGATCTCCGCGTCCTGCGCCTTTGAGCCGATGGTATTGACCTCGCGGTTGAACTCCTGAATGAGAAAATCAAGCTTTCTGCCCACGGGATCGTCCTGCTCCAGCAGCTCTCTGAACTGCTTTATGTGGCTTCTCAGGCGGACGGTCTCCTCGTCCACGGCGGTCTTGTCGGCGAAGATAGCGGTCTCCGCAAGAATACGGGACTCGTCGATGTTCTTGTCCTCGAGGATATCCTTGAGCCTGTTGTACAGCCTTGCGCGGTAAAGCTCGTTGACCTGTGGAGAGCGTTCCTCCACCATTGCCACAAGCCTATCAATAAAATCAAGTCTGCCCAGAAAATCGGCTTTCATTCTTTCGCCCTCGTTTTCGCGCATGGAGATGAAATTGTCAAGAGCCTTCAAAGCCACTGTTCTGACAGCCTCCCAGATCTCGTCCTCGTCGGCTTCGGTCTTGGTCACGGTGAAAACGTCGGGCATTCTCATGACCTGCGAAAGGGTGATATCGTCCTTAAGTCCGAGCCTTTCGTTGGCGCTGCGGAGAGCGTCTATGCACGCCTTTGCAGCCGCCTCATTAAGTCTGATAACGGTATCCTTTTCCTCCACGTCGGTTATCGAAACGAAGACCTCGGTCTTTCCGCGGGATATCCTGCCGTTAAGAGTATTTTTGAGCTTCTCCTCGAGGTAGCCGTAATTTCTTGGTATCCTTGCGGAAAACTCGTAAAAACGATGATTGACGGAACGAATCTCCACGATGATATCCCGTCCGCCGATTATTTCCTCATCTCTTCCGAATCCGGTCATGCTCTTTATCATAGTAATCCCCGCTCCAACTTATTTTTTCAGCACATAGCAATCCATACTAATTAATATATTATACCATATTTCTCATAAAATTGCAATAGTCCGAAGGAAAATATCAATATATATTCACTAAAAATTCACATTAAATTCAAAAGCTCATTATCGGAGCCTGCCGATAATGAGCTGTATAAACAAAGATTACAGAACCTTCGAAAGGAAGTCCTTTAAGCGCTGATTGCGGGGATTTCCGAAGAATTCGTCGGGAGTGCCTTCCTCCCGGATATTTCCGTCGTCCATGAACATTACTCTTGAAGCGACTTCACGCGCGAAGCCCATTTCGTGAGTCACGACGATCATGGTCATTCCCGCGTCCGCAAGCTGCTTCATGAGATTGAGCACCTCGCCTACCATTTCGGGGTCAAGCGCGGAGGTAGGCTCGTCGAACAGGATGACGTCGGGATTCATGGCAAGAGTTCTCGCAATGGCGATACGCTGCTTCTGACCGCCCGAAAGCTGATTGGGATACGCCCCCGCCTTATCGGAAAGTCCGACCAGCTTTAAAAGCTCGTCCGCCTTTTTGTCGGCTTCCTCGGCAGTCAATATCTTGTGCTTTACGGGAGCGAGAGTGATATTCTTCTTCACGCTCAGGTGAGGATACAGGTTAAAGTGCTGGAAAACCATTCCGATGCGCCGTCTTATCATGTTAAGCTCGGCGCCCTTTGCCTCGGTGATGTCGGTGCCCTCGAAGAGGATATGTCCCGACGTAGGCTTTTCAAGGAGATTGAGACAGCGCAGGAAGGTGCTCTTTCCCGACCCCGAGGGCCCGATGATGACCACCTTTTCGCCCTTCTTCACGGTAACGCTGACATCCTTAAGAATGTTGAGAGTCCCGAAGGATTTGTACAGACCGTCCGCAACTATCATATCGGAATTGGAGTCCCAGGATTTTTTCTTATCGTCTGTCATTGAGAGCCAGTCTCCTTTCCAGCTTGGAAACAAGCCATGATAATGCCATTACCATAACAAGGTAGATAAGCGCCACTGTGACCAGAGGCAGGAAAGCCTGATAGGTCACGGAGCGGATATAATCCCCGCCTTTTGTAAGGTCGTTTATGGCGATATATCCCGCAACGGAGGTCTCCTTAAGCAGAACGATGGCCTCGTTTGCCAGAGCGGGAAGAACGTTCTTGAACGCCTGCGGAAGAATGATATAGATCATGACCTGCGTATAGCTGAAGCCCTGACTTTCGCCCGCTTCAAACTGTCCGTTGTCAATGGACATGATGCCAGAGCGGATTATCTCCGCCACATACGCTCCCGAATTGAGACCGAATGCCAGCACGGCAACAAAAAGCTTGTTGATATTGACCGAGCCGAACACCACGAAGTAGATTATCAGAAGCTGGACAACTACGGGCGTTCCGCGAATGACCGTCAGATACACCCTGCATATGAAGTTGAGTATCTTAAGATGTCCCGTCTTGTCATGGGTGGTCCTGATGATCGCGGTTATCAGACCCAGCACCATTCCTATGATAACGGCAAATAATGTGATAGTAAGCGTGTTTTTAAGACCGTCGGTCAGAAATCTCCAGCGGTCGTCCACGATAAAGGTCTTGTACAGTACTTCAAGAATTTCGTTCATCAGCTGATCTCCCCGCGAAGCTTATCAGTCTTTTCTGACGATAACTACCTGAGTAGCGGTAGTATAGGGATCGGAGAAGTTTACGTTTTCAAGTCTTTCCTCGGTAACGGTCATGCCTGCGACGCCTACGTCTGCCTTGCCGGAGTCAACGGCTGCGATGATGGAATCGAAAGACATGCTGTCGATAACCAGCTCCATGCCAAGTCTGTCGCATACAGCCTGCATCATATCAGCATCGAAGCCGATAACGGTATCGCCGCTCATGCTCTCATAGGGAGGGAACTCGGGATTTGTTGCCATAACGAGAGTACCGTTGCTGCGGTCTGTGCCCTCGGGAGAAGTGTAAGGGTGCTGACCTGCTTCCTCGCCTATCCAGTTAGTCTTGATAGAATCGAGGGTACCGTCAGCCTTAAGCTCTGCGAGAGCGCCGTTTATCTGCTCGGTGAGCTCATCGTTGCCCTTCTTGATAGCGATAGCGTACTCCTCAACAGCGAATGCGTCGGGAAGTATCTTAAGATCGTCGTTATTCTCAACGAATACCTTAGCGGGCTCGTTGTCGATGATAACAGCGTCCACCTTGCCCTGCTTGAGAGCCTGAATAGCATCAGCGCCCTTGTTGTAGCGCTCAACGGCAGCGCCCTCTACGTCGCCTGCGTAGATATCGCCTGTGGTGCCGAGCTGAACACCGATAGTCTTGCCGTTGAGGTCGTCAACGGAGTTTACTGTATTTGCGGGAACGGAGCTTCCGCATGCGGAAAGAGCGCATACGCTCATAATGCAGAGAGCTGCGGCAGTTTTTTTAAGATTCATGATGATTTTCTCCTTAAAAATATATTTTTCGCGCAAAAAAGCGCTTACATCAAAAAGACGTTCCGTTACAAAAGCGAAACGTCTTTGTTCAGGTTAAAGCTTATTGAATAACAGATCAGAAATAAAGATCTATCTTCTTGCCTTCGGACTTGCCGTTGATAACATAGTATGCTGCTTTTTCCTCAGGCTTTATGTATATCTCAACGGACTTGGGAGCCTCGCCGCCTTCAGCGGAATTAGCTGCGATAACGTCCTGAAGGATATTCTTTACGTCTATCTGACCGCTGCCGTACTCAACATAGACCGATGACTTTACCTCTGTCTTAACATCTTTTTTCTCAGCTGTCTTTGCGGCAGCTTTCTTAGTGGTGGAAGCTGCTGTCTTTGATACTGTGCCTTCTGTTTTTCTCGAAGCCATACTTATAACCTCCATTAAAAATTCGATCGTCTGATTTGCCTATATAATTTTATTCGCATAACGCATAAAAATATATATTCCATTAACAACTATATTATATATAGATTTTTTCACTTTGTCAAGAAATTATCAATAAATTCTTTGTTTTTCACATGAAAAATCTTCTCAATACATCAAATAGTGTGATAATTGACGAAAATGAAGCACTCACTGCATCGACTCGGGTTCGATAAGCTCGAAATCAAGGCTTATCATATCAAGTCCGCCCTGTGCAAAATAGAGTCTCATGGTGACAAAACGTGAGAAGAAGAATGTGTCCGTTTCAAATGAAACGGGAGCACCGCCTGTGCCATTCCAGGTGAAGGTGCCTATGGACGAGCCCATGCAGAACACCGTCACAGGAAGCTGTGCGGTCTCGCTTGCCGTCGATGAAGCGGTAATCTTGACCTTGTATCTGCCGAAGACGGAAACGTCCAGCCCAAAGGCATAGGAGCCGCCCTTTGTGACTCGGATATTTTCTCCCGACAGTGAAGCCTTTTGGTCCACCTTGAAGAATTCCACAGCGCCCTCGTTGGTCTCGCCCTCGTCGGGACGATTTTGTATCTCAATTTCGTCCGCCGTGCCCAGCATGCGCTTCATTGCCATGCTGTTCATGACAAAGCGGCAGATATCCGCTGCATTGCGCTGAAGCTCTCCCCTTGTGATGAAGCCGCTTTTCAGTTCATCAAGGGTATTGCCTTCCTGCTTTTCACCGTCGGCGCAGACCATGTACAGGTCGTTGCCCGAAGCAGCCATTGCGGCAAAGTCGGTGAGGGATGTTTCCTCGTCACGTCTGTTCACCGCAGCCCACCAGTCGGTCATAACAACGCCGTCAAAGCCCCATTCATCACGGAGAATGACCGTGTTCAGGTCATAGCTGACGGGAGTGCGAATGCCGTTTACCGAGCCGTATGTGGTCATAACAGAATCCGCGCCGTTCATCACGGCTGTTTCAAAGCCCTTAAGATATATCTCGCGGAGCGCTCTCTCGGAGACTATTGCGTCCGCTGTTCTTCTGCAGGTCTCCTGATTGTTTCCGCAGAAATGCTTTATCGTTCCGGTCACTCCGGACATTTTAAGTCCCGCAAGCTGTGACGAAGCGATAATGCCCGTAAGACAGGGGTCCTCGGAGAAATACTCAAAGTTTCTGCCGTTTAAGGGATGACGGTGGATATTCATTCCGGGACCAAGCAGACAGTCTACCTTATTGGCAGTCATTTCCATGCCCGTAAATATAAAAAGCTCTGTCAGCAGCTTTGTATTGAATGTTGATGCCAGCAGTGTTCCGTTAGGCAGACTGAACGCCTTTGTGCCGCAGTCAAGTCTCATTCCCGAGGGACCGTCGTCGCAGCATACGCAGGGTATGCCGAAGCCTTTCAGCCTTTCGGTAACGCCGCCGAATGCCGCAGCCGTTCCGGGAGTGACCTTGGGGCTGCCCATGCCCTCGCCGCGGATTATCGCCGCAAGGTCTTCATCGGAAAGCTGTGCGATGAATTCGTCCATGGAATATTTACCCGAAAGCACGTCCGCAAGCTTTATGCCCTTGTCGCCCGTGTATGTCAGCTCTTCGGGCAGAGCAGCTTTTCTGACTGCATTCTCATCATAGGTCATAAGGGGAACATCCTCGAAAACAAGTCTGCCGTTATCCGACTTCATTCTCTTAAAGCTCTCCACGGGAGCCATTGCCGAGGTACACTCATGAACCACACGGAGCTTATCGAGGACATACTCCCCCGCCTTTTGGCAGCTGTGAGAATCTGTGCCGATATAAAATCCGTATGTACCCTCTTCCAGAACATAGCAGAAGCGATGTCCCGTAACGCCCGAATCGTCGTAAGAGCATAGGTCATTGATCTTTACTGACAGAATTAAAGTCTGTTCCTCGCCGGGCTTAAGACAGTCCGTTTTCTCAAAGGCGGCAAGCTGTCTTGCGGGCTGTCCCAGCTTTCCGCAGGGAGCGGAATAGTAAAGCTGAACGACCTCCTTGCCATCATATTCTCCGATATTTTTCACGGATACGGAAAAGCTTGCTGTCACATCATCAATTTCCGACGCTGTAACATTGACCTCAAAATTCGTGTAAGAAAGCCCGTATCCAAAAGGATATAATATCTTCTCGGGAGCGAAGGTCTCAAAATATCTGTAGCCCACATAGATATCCTCGGAATAGAAATTCCTCTCCTTATTGCCGAAGTATTTGTCCGAGGGATAATCGGATATCGAATATGCGACAGTATCGGGCAGCTTTCCGCTTGGCGATTTTCCGAGCAGCACCTGTGCAGTGCCGGTTCCTCCGGTCATTCCGCCCTGCCATACGTACATCACCGCGTCGGGGGATATTTCTGTTATCTCGCTCATGTCGATGATATTGCCCGTGTTCAGCAGGACTATCAGCTTTTTGAAATGCTTCCTCACGGTGACAAGCATCTGCTTTTCGCCCTCGGACAGCAGATATGAGCCCCTCTCGCAGGTATTGTCCATTTCCTCGCCGGCTGTTCTTGCGATGACTGCAACAGCGGTGTCGGTCTGTTTTGCGATATTTTCGGCAATAGTATCGTCAAGGGGCATTTCCTCCTGAGACCATTTGGCATTTCCCCAGCTTTCCTCGTCCTTCACGGGATTTTCCTCGTCCCATTTTTTATAGACTCCCAGCAGTTCATCGTTCACCTTTGCGCCCGCTTCAAGGAGACCGTCGAGAATGCCCGTCACCTTAGAAACGTTTACCATACCGCCAGAGCCCATGCCGCTCTTATAATAATGGAGCTGCATTCTTCCAAAGAGCGCTATCTCCTCCGACTTACCCAAAGGAAGAGCTCCGTTATCGTTTTTCAGCAGTACGACTCCCTCGGAGACCGCTTCTGCCGCCTTATCAAGATATTTATTCCAATCAAGTACCTTTTTCATAAAATAATTCCTTTACCTCAGACTATGTATTATTTGCCGTCGGGCTGCCACTCTCTGACCTCCTGCTCGGCTATGTCGATAAATTTTTCCGCAAGCGTGATAAACTTGTCCATATCGTTGCCCATTCTCTCGGTTATCCGTCCCATTATCTCGGCGGTCTCCCTTTTGCAGCGCTCGGAGATATTTCTGCCCTTATCGGTAAGATATACCTTTATGGTGCGGTGATCCGAACCGTCCTTTTTACGGGTGATATAATGTCCCTGTTCCAGAGGCTTCAGCCTTTTGGAAACGGCGGGAACGGTACAGCCCAGCTGTTCGGATATGTCCGAAACGGGGATGCCGTCGGGCGCTTCGGAGATAACATACATGATATTCAGGTCGCTCCGGGTGATATCCTCCATATCACTTTTCACAAGCTTTATCCCCGCCAGCCTCTTTGCGCTCACTATCATTCTGGTCATGATGCGGTCGCCGTGTTCATTTTCCCTGTCCGTAATGATCCTCCTCCCTTCAGCGATCGATTTTCTTCTGAATCCATTATATAATTTTTTTATAAAAAAGTCAACCGTCAAATAGTTTAAATATCCGAAAAAAATATCCGTACAAAGCCTGCCGCTCAAAAAATTTGAAAAACTCGTCTTATGCGCAGGAGCGCCGTTCTCGGCGATAACAAATCATTATATGATAATAAGTGAAATTATTGCAGTTTTATCTTAATGATAATGTATAAAAAAAACCTTGACAAATAATTGATTTTATGATATATTAACAATAAATAGGTATAAAGCAGAATAGTTTATTCTGCCGATCAAAATATGAAACGGTGGTTGTTGTATGGAATTAAATGAATTTACCGGAATGCTGATCGACAGTCTTGCGGACGATACGGTCAAGGCTGCGCTCAGAAAAATTTTCGGCGAGGATTCTCTTGCCGAGGATATTGCAAAATATGAGGCACGTATCGCCGAGCTCGAAGAAGAGGTCAACTCCAAGAATATCGAGATATCCGGCATCAATCTCCAGCTCAATAAGTTCAAGCTGGAGATCTCCGACCGCGACAGAAGGATATCCGAGCTTACCGAGGCTCAGGCTTCGGGCGATAATACCGCTAAGGCAGCTCAGGACAAGATAGAATCCCTTAACGCAAAGATAGAAGAGCTTACCGCCGCTGCCGAAAAGGCTAAGGCTGACATCGCCGAGAGAGACAGCCGTATCAGCAGCATGACCGCTGCTCAGGCCGCTGGCGATTCCAGCGCTCAGGAAGCTGCAAATCAGATCAACGAACTCACTCTTAAGGTGGGCGAGCTCTCCGAAATGCTGGATAAGGCTAAGGCAGATATCACCGACAGGGACAACCGTATCAGCGCTATGACTGCCGCTCAGGCACAGGGCGACAGCTCCGCAAAGGCTGCCGCAGAGCAGATAGAGGTCCTCAACGCAAAGATCGCAGACGCAGAAGCTCAGACCGCCAAGGTCAAGGAGGAGGCTATCGCCAAGGAAGAGGCTGCCGCAGAGCTTAAGGCAAGATATTCCGAGCTCTATGCCGCTAAAGCAGAAGCCGACGAGATCATCGCTCAGCAGAACGCAGAGCTGGAACAGAGATTCGAACAGATATCCGCACTTCAGGAAAAGACCGCTTCTCTGGAAAACGACAAGCTTTCCATAAAGGCTGCCGCAGACGAGGCTACTTCAAAGGCTGCTCTCGCAGGCTCCAAGCTGGCTGAGATCGCAGACCAGCTCGAACGTACAAAGGCTGCCCTTGCGGACAAGGATTCCACCATCAGCGAGCTCAACTCCGAGCGCAATGAATATGCCGAAAAAATGGAGAACCTCCGCAGCACAAACGAAAATCTCACCGCGTCCGTAAACGAGCTCAATGCAACTATCAACGAGCGCGACGACAAGATTGACGTTATGAGAAGACAGCTGCAGGCTATGCTTGTCCTCAAGGAGAAGATCAACGAATATGCAGAGACTGCCAACGCTTACGCCGAGGAAGTTGAAAAGGCTCATGTGGCTATCACCGCAAGAGACGGTCAGATCACCGAGCTTTCCGCAAATATCAGCCACCTTAACGATACTATCGCACTTAAGGAGCAGCAGATCGAGGACGCAGGCAATTATTCCTCTGCCCTTGAATCCCAGATAAACGACTACAAGAACTCCATAGGCGACCTCAACACCCGCCTTACCTCCATGCAGCAGGAGGTCGAAGAAGCACAGCGCAGCGCGGACGCTTACAAGTCCACCTTCGGCGATCTCACCTCCATGTATGACCTTTATGTCAACCTCTCCCCCAAGTCCAAGTCGGGACTGGACGAAGCACAGGTATTCCCCGAAGGACTTACTATCCGCAGCTTCCTTTGCTGCGGCGCACAGTGGGGTCATATCCAGGGTCTGTGGGAATACGCACAGAGCAGGATAAGAGCAGAGGACTTCACCGATGTTGCCAGCCTGAACAAGCTGTTCGCATACTTCCTCGATTTCCACAACAGCAGCCAGAGCAGTCCCGTTTACGAGCTTATCGACGCACCCAAGGGCACCCAGTACGACGAAGAGCTCCATGAGCGCATAATGTCCCGCGAGGAAAGAAAGGCTCTCTTCTTCGGCGATAAGAAGAAGGAGGAATATTCCGGTCCCGTGGACGAGTGCGTACTTTACGGCTACAAGAACATCAAGAACGGCAGGATCATGAATAAGGCAGTTGTAAAGGTCTGATATTATACCGATACATACGTCAGCCGAGAGCTTTCGGCTGACGTTTTTTATTGTCTCTCATGCAAACATAACAAAAACCGTCGGACTGTCTGCCCGACGGTTTTTTACTATATGATCATGTCAGTTATCAATACATTCCGTCCATGCCTGCGCCTGCGGGAGCTGCTGCGGGAGCGGGCTCCTTGATATCTGCAACGAGGGACTCTGTTGTCAGAACCATTGCGGATACGGAGGCTGCATTCTGGAGTGCGCTTCTTGTTACCTTGGTGGGATCTACGATACCGGAGGAGATCATATCCTTGTACTCCTCGTTGTATGCGTCGAAGCCGTAGCCAACCTTGCCGGAGGTTATGATCTTGTCGATGATAACGGAGCCTTCAAGACCTGCGTTTGCTGCGATCTGACGAACGGGCTCTTCAAGTGCCTTGTATACGATCTGTGCGCCTGTCTTTTCGTCGCCCGAAAGCTCGTCGATAAGAGCCTTTACAGCGGGCATAGCATTGATAAGAGCTGTTCCGCCGCCTGCTACGATACCCTCTTCAACAGCTGCCTTTGTAGCTGCGAGAGCGTCCTCGATGCGGAGTTTCTTTTCCTTCATCTCGACCTCGGTAGCAGCGCCTACTCTGATAACAGCTACGCCGCCGCTGAGCTTTGCAAGACGCTCCTGGAGCTTTTCCTTGTCGAAATCGGAAGTGGTCTCCTGGATCTGAGCCTTGATCTGGTTAATTCTTTCCTTGATAGAATCCTTGTCGCCTGCACCGTCAACAATGGTGGTGAACTCCTTGGTAACTGTTACCTGACGAGCACGTCCCAGCTGAGATACATCGGTATCTGCAAGCTCAAGTCCGACCTCGGAGGAGATGACCTGTCCGCCTGTGAGGATAGCGATATCCTGGAGCATTTCCTTTCTTCTGTCGCCGAAGCCGGGAGCCTTGACTGCAACACAGGTGAAAGTTCCTCTGAGCTTGTTGTCGATAAGTGTGGAGAGAGCCTCACCCTCGATGTCCTCTGCGATGATGACCAGCTTCTTGCCTGTCTTTACGATCTGCTCAAGGAGGGGAAGGAGCTCCTGGATGTTGGATATCTTCTTGTCGGTGATAAGAATGTATGCGTCGTCGATGTTAGCGACCATTTTATCGGTATCTGTTACCATGTAGGGAGTGATGTAGCCTCTGTCGAACTGCATGCCCTCTACTACCTCGGAGTAGGTCTCTGCTGTCTTTGACTCTTCGATAGTGATAACGCCGTCGGAGGTCACCTTTTCCATAGCCTCTGCGATGAGCTTTCCTACCTTTTCGTCTGCGGAGGAGATAGTTGCTACTCTCTCAATATCGGCTGTGCCCTCGATCTCCTTGGAGTTCTTCTTGATCGCTTCAACAGCTGCGTCAACAGCCTTGGACATACCCTTCTTGACTACCATGGGGTTAGCGCCTGCAGCGATATTCTTCATGCCCTCTCTGATAAGAGCCTGTGCAAGAAGTGTAGCTGTTGTGGTACCGTCGCCTGCTGCGTCGTTGGTCTTTGTAGCAACTTCCTTAACGAGCTGTGCGCCCATGTTCTCGAAAGCGTTGTCAAGTTCGATTTCCTTGGCGATGGTAACGCCGTCGTTTGTGATAAGTGGAGCGCCGAACTTCTTGTCCAGAACAACGTTTCTGCCCTTAGGTCCGAGAGTGATCTTAACTGTATCGGCAAGCTTGTCTATACCTGCCTGAAGAGCCTTTCTTGCTTCTTCTCCGTAAATAATATCCTTTGCCATGATAAATTACCTCCGTATCAAACGATTATTTATTATTCCTCAACGATAGCGAGAATATCGGACTGACGAACGATGGTGTACTCCTCGCCGTCGATCTTTACCTCTGTTCCGCTGTACTTGGAAGTAAGGACCTTCTGACCTTCCTTGACATACATCTTGACCTCGTTGCCGTCAACTACTCCGCCGGGGCCTACCTTAACAACTTCTGCGACCTGAGGCTTTTCCTTTGCGCTGCCTGTGAGGATGATGCCGCTCTTGGTGGTTTCCTCCGCCTCCACGTTCTTAATTACTACTCTGTCTTCAAGCGGTTTGATAGTCATAATAAAAACTCCTTCCTATAGTGGTGCCTCCCGATAAACGGTTAGCAGACTTTAGCTTCGTGTGTTAGCACTCTTTCTCTTTGAGTGCTAATTATATTTTACCAACTTTTCAGAAAAAATCAAGGGGTATTTTGATATTTTTTTCAAAATCAGCACTTTGCACAAGAGTATGTGAAAGTCAGGTGAATTTATTAGCAGATATTGAAGTGTACGCTGTTCTCAGAACATAGTACAACAGGAACGCAGGCATACAAACTGATTTCACAGAGCTTGGACAATACACTAAATGCATTACCTTAAAAAATCATTAGAAATATGAAATATTTGAGAAATATTATTGACAAAACGGTTATAGTATGCTATAATTATCTAAAGTTACAAAAGTTTACCCCCAAGATCAAAAAAATGTAACAATTAACTTAATGGAGGAATACACAATATGAATTTCAAGAAAAAAATGTCTGTCGCACTTGCAGCCGCAGTATGCTGCTCAATGATCTCTTCTTTCAGCATCGCTGCCACTGCCCAGGAATATAATTATTCCGAAGAAAGCTGCATCGTCTCCGAAATGTACGCTTCCGACCCCGCATACACCGAGGCTGTTAAGCTTGCAGGTCTGAAATTCAATTCCGGACTGGCAAAAAAGGTGCAGAGCTATGACGGAAAATCTTCCAAGAGTGCTGTTACATACAGCAAGTCAAGAACCAAGCGTTTCTTCGATAAGCTCTATAAGAATGCATCTAAAATGAGCGAGGACCCCTCCAAGGCTTCAATGTCCGTTACTCTGGTCTCAAAGGATCAGGTAGTCAGCATGGCTGTCAAGGGAAATAAGTCCAAGACCGTTATGTATATGGACGTTGACGGTTCTTCGATAGGTATGGCTTTATATCAGGATGCAGAGACAGCCTATCTCCTCGATATTTCTACCAAGGAGATGATCAGCTACGAAAGTGAAAGCGAAGAGGACCTCTCATCTGCTGTTGTATCGACCGCAGAAGACGCAGCGGATCTCGGCATAAAGGATTCTCAGAAGGGCAAGCTTTTCAAATTCAAGCACAAGGACAAGGGCTACTATTATGAGGTGTTCGAGACCTCCGACGGCAGTACCATCGGCTGCGTATTCGATACCAAGCTCAACCTCGTTATGATGGTGGAGGATTCTATCATTTACAGTGTTAAGATCACAACCTCGGTAAAGAGCTCCGATCTGGCAGTTCCCGACGACTACGAAGAGATGGACTTAAGCAGCTACGGCTATTGATATCCGCTTTCGTGTGATATGAACCATATCCGATACGGCGCACCCCGCGGCGTATCGGATTTTTTACGCTTTTAGGCGATTTAATACATTTTATCTAATGAATACGTAAAAAAATTGTTAATTATTCTGAAATCACTTGAAAAAACAGCAGCTATATGATAATATATAAATAGTATGTATCGGAGATACTCCGACTGCTGAAAACGGTTACAAAAAAAATATCAAAGGAGTGCTGTCCCATGAACTATGGTCATTTCGACCTTGAAAACAAGGAATATGTAATTGATAAGCCCAACACCCCCGCACCCTGGGCTAACTATTTAGGCTCCCCCGAATACGGAGCTATCATCTCCAATAATGCAGGAGGCTACAGCTTCGTTCAGTCGGGCGCCAACGGAAGAATCCTCCGTTACCGCTTCAACTCCAACATCGGTCTTCCCGGAAGATATATCTATATCAGGGATAACGATTCAAAGGATTACTGGTCTGCTTCCTGGCAGCCTGTCGGCAAGCCCCTCGATCAGTACAAGAGCGTATGCCGCCACGGCACAGCTTATACCGTAATGTCCGCAGATTATGCAGACGTTCACTCCGAGGTGACATACTACGTTCCTCTCGGAAAGACCTACGAGGTATGGAGAGCAAGGATCACCAATATGGCTCCCACTCCCAGAAAGCTTTCCGTTTACGGCTTCTGCGAGTTCACCTCCGAAAGCAACTACGAGCAGGATCAGGTAAATCTCCAGTATACTCAGTTCATCACAAGAACCTCCTTCGAGGAAAACAGAATAATCCAGCATATCAACGAGAACAGCGGCAGAGACGCAACAGGCTCCAACCACAAGGAGCGCTTCTTCGGTATCGCAGGCGCTTCCGTCTGCGGCTACAACGGCTCGCTGGACAACTTCATCGGCTCCTACAGAACATATGGAAATCCTATCGCTGTTGAAAGCGGCAGATGCGACAACGTCCTCAACTACAACGGCAATGCATGCGGCGCTCTCCAGACAGCTGTTGAGCTGGGCGCAGGCGGAACTATCGAGATAGTATTCCTCGTTGGTCAGAAGAACAGCGCAGAGGCTTCCCAGATCATCGCTTCCTACGAGCAGGCAGGCAGAGTAGACGCCGAGATCAAGGAGCTCAAGGACTACTGGCATTCCAAGCTCAACAACTTCCAGGTACATACTCCCTCCGAGCCCTTCAATAACATGATAAACGTATGGAACGCTTACCAGTGCTTCATCACCTTTATCTGGTCCAGAGCCGCTTCCTTCATCTACTGCGGTCTCAGAAACGGCTACGGCTACCGCGATACCGTTCAGGATATCCAGGGTATCATCCATCTCGATCCCGAGCTTGCCGCAGAAAAGATCAGATTCATGCTCTCCGCTCAGGTTGACAACGGCGGCGGTCTGCCCCTCGTTAAGTTCAATCACAATGCGGGTCATGAAAACGCTCCCGACGAGAACAACGAAAAATCCCCCTACGCTCAGGAGACAGGTCATCCCTCTTACCGTGCGGACGACGCTCTCTGGCTCTTCCCCACTATCGACAAGTACATCGGCGAAAGCGGCAACAAGGCATTCCTCGATGAAGTTATCGTATACGCTACGGGCGGCGAGGGCACCGTTTACGATCACCTTAAGAGTGCTATCGACTTCTCCATGAAGCGTCTCGGCGATCACGATATGCCCGCAGGTCTCCACGCTGACTGGAACGACTGCCTCAGAATGGGCAAGAAGGGCGAATCTACATTCGTTGCATTCCAGCTCTACTACGCTATGACTATCCTCAAGGGCTACGCTCAGGATAAGAACGATACCGAGTATGTCAAGTATCTCGACGAGGTACAGGCTAAGCTTGGCAAGTCTCTCTCCGACTGCTGGGACGAGGACAGATTCATCAGAGGTATCAGAGAGGACGGCGTAAAGGTAGGCGCAAAGAACGACCCCGAAGCAAATATGTGGCTCAATCCTCAGAGCTGGGGCGTTATCTCGGGCTTTGCTTCCAAGGAGCAGGGCGAGAAGTCCATGGAGTCCGTACACGAGATACTCAATACTCCTTACGGCGTAAAGATCATGGATCCTCCCTATATCAACGACTACTTTGACGGTGCGCTCATGCATATCTTCAATCCCGATACCAAGGAAAACGGCGGTATCTTCTCTCAGACTCAGGGCTGGGCTATCCTTGCAGAGTCTCTCCTCGGTCACGGTAACCGCGCATTTGAATACTTCACCGAGTCTTCGCCCGCTTCCATGAACGATAAGGCAGAGATCAGAGTTATGGAGCCCTACGTTCACGGACAGTTCACCGAGTCCAAGCGCTCTCCCTTCGAGGGACGTTCTCACGTACACTGGCTCACAGGTACAGGCTCTACTGTAATGGTAGGCTGCGTTGAGGGTATCCTCGGCATGAGACCCAACGCTGACGGTCTCGTTGTTGACCCCGCAGTTCCCTCCGACTGGAAGAGCTACACCGTTACAAAGAAGTTCAGAGGCAAGAAGCTGAACATGACCTTCAACAATCCCGACGGCGTTGAGAGCGGCGTTAAGGAGATCGTCATGAACGGCGAAAAGCTTGACGGAAACTTCATTCCCGCGGACAAGCTTCAGGACGAGAACGATATCACAATAACACTTGGCTGATAAGCAGTTAACAGTGTACAGTGAATAGTTAACAGTAAAACAGCTCCGGAAGGGTACATTCCTTTCCGGAGCTTTTCTGTCTGAATGCATATACAAAACGCCGACAGCAATATCATTTGCCGTCGGCGTTTTATTTAAGGCAACACCGCACAAAGCTTTGTGCGGTGTTGCCTTAACTGTGCGCTGTTAACTGATTTCAGCTTTGGAGTGACCTCAGCTTGTAGAAATCGCCCTTTTTCGCCATAAGCTCGTCATAGGTGCCGAATTCCTTCAGTCCGCCCTCCCCTATCACGGCTATCTTATCCGCGTTGCGTATGGTGGAGAGACGATGTGCCACGATAAGCGTGGTGCGGTCCTTTACCAGTCGGTCGATGCTGTCCTGTATCTTCTTCTCGGAGATGGTATCCAGCGCGGAAGTAGCCTCGTCGAGAATAAGTATGCTGGGGTCTCTCACGAAGGCTCTCGCTATGGAGACTCTCTGCCGCTGTCCGCCCGAAAGATTGGCTCCGTGCTCCGATATCATGGTGTCAAGCCCGTTGGGCATGGACTCGATGACGTCCTTAAGATTTGCCGCCTCGATCACTTCGTTTAAGAATTGCTCGCTGATATCCTCCGAGCCATAGGTTATATTCTCGCGGATAGTCCCCGTGAACAGTATGGGCGTCTGCGGAACTACCGAGATATTGCGGCGGTAGCTCTGGATATTGAAGCTGCTTATGGGCTTGCCGTCAATAAGTATTTCCCCCGAGTCCGCGCGGAGAAAGCCTATCACCATGTTGATAAGAGTGGTCTTTCCCGCTCCCGAAGCTCCGACGAATGCCACCGTCTCCCCCGCCTTGATCTTCAGGTCGAGATGATTTATCACAGGCTCGTCGGCGTCCTTGTACTTGTAGGTCACGTCACGGAATTCGATATTGCCCTTGACGGTACCGATGTTCTTTTTGCTGCCGCTGTCCTCAACGTCGGTGCAGAGCAGTATATCTCCGATGGAGTTTACAGATTCCAGTCCCTTTGAGATAGTAGGAAGCAGAGTGATTATTCCGCTGACCGAGTTGACTATCGTTCCGAAGTAGGTCTGATACATCACCACGTCGCCGGGAGGGATAGTGCCCTTCACCGCAAGATAGCCCGTGAATCCCAGACATACCACCTGGAAAATCTGAAACGCAGCCCAGCTGACCGAGCCGAAATAGGACTGTATCATATCCAATCGGAAGCCCTCGTTTGCCACGTTTTTCAGCTGATTGTCTATCTTTTCGGTTTCCACGTCCTCAAGAGCATGGGCTCTTGTGACGGGGATAAGCTCCACCATTTCCATGACCTTGACGGAGGTCTCCTCCATTTCATGACGGAACAGCTTGTTGCTCAGGTTTATCTTCTTGCGGAACGCCGTCCTGATAAGCACTGCCACGGGTATAGTCCCTAAGAAGAACAGGAACACAGTCATTGATGAGCTGAGCACTACTCCGAATGCGACGATGATATTCATTACAATGCTCAGCACCGAAATGAATATCTGCGACGAAAGGGACTCCACCTGCTCAACGTCGCGCATTATCTTGGACTGGAGCCGTCCCGACTCCATTTCGTTATGGAAGGTTATGGACAGCTGCTGGAGCTTGCGAACCATAGAGCTTCGCAGAGTACATTCCACCTCGCGTATCGCCTTGGAGTAGAAGTATGTATGGAAGTAATTTGTCAGCACATTCTGCGCCGCTAGCACCACCATTATCAGCACATTGATGATTATCTCCCTGAGCGGGTCTGCGGGAGGCTCCGCTGCGATGTTGATGATGTTTGCGATAACTATGGGCAGCACCCACACGGGAGAATTCTTCACCGCGAAGAATATCACCGACAGCACAAGTCTGCCGTACTGTCCCTTATAAATGGCAAGCAGAGTTTTCAGACTGTGGTTCTTGTTGCGGCGGAAGCTCTCCTGGAGCTTTTCATAGTCCATGGTCTCGCCTGCTTTGTTTTTCTTGCTGAAGATATCGTCCTTATCAGACATTTTAATCACACCCCTTGTGATCTTGGTTTTGGGATATGCCTAATTATATCATCATGTTTTTCGTTTTTCTATAATAATCTGACGAAAAAATAGTAAAAAGCTATCACAGGTATTTTATAACAGCTTCAAGGTCGGATGCCTCTCCGAGGATATATTTCCTGTCCTCTTCGGTGGGCGCTGTAAGGTCGGGCACCATGACCACTCCGCACCCCGCATAATAGGCGGAGCGCACTCCGTTAGGGCTGTCCTCCAGAGCAAGACAGCGCTCGGGAGACTCTCCCAGTTCTCCGCATGCATACAGATAAATATCGGGAGCAGGCTTTCCGTGCTCCACCATGGGACCGCAGATAACCTTGTCAAAGCGGTGGAAAATATTCAGCGAGGTCAGATATCTCGTGGTCCTCTCCAGATCGGTGGCAGTGCAGACAGCTTTCTGCATATGCCGCCTGTCAAGCTCGTCAAGAAGAGGGATGATGCCCTTTTTCAGCTCTATTCCGTTTTTGGCGATGTCTGCGTTCATCAGCTCGATGCGTCTGCTGCGCACCTTTTTGTAATCAAAATCGGGGCAGACCGCCTCCCGCAGATATGGCTCTGCCAGCGCACCTGACAGACTGCGGATATGTAAGGCATGCTCCCTTTTCATGGGATAGCCGAACTCGTTTGCGGCTGTGACCCAGTATTTTATCAGAAGCTTTTCCGTGTCGATGATAAGCCCGTCCATGTCAAATATCACGGCATTGTATCTGTTCATATTAATTCCTTTCCGAAAAAAAGCTGCTGTAAAAATGCAGCAGCTTTTCAAACTATCATTTATTTATGATCATTCGGCAAGAAGCTTTTCCGCAGAAGCAAGCTTAACTGCCGTACAGAAAATATCTATCGCCTTCTGAAGCTCCTCGCGGCTGGGATATGTGGGAGCTATTCTGATATTTCTGTCCTCGGGGTCGTTCTTATAGGGATAGGTAGCGCCCGCGCCTGTGAGTACAACTCCCGCTTCCTTACAGTAGTTAACAACCTTCTTTGCACAGCCGTTCAGAGTATATACCGAGATGAAATATCCGCCCTTGGGAGTGTGCCAGTCCAGAACGCCCAGCTCTCCCAGCTCCTTTTCAAGGGTGTTCAGCACGATATCGAACTTGGGAGCGATGATATCCTTATGTTGCTTCATTTTTGCCTTGATACCGTCAAGGTTCTTGAAATATCTTACATGGCGAAGCTGATTTATCTTGTCATAGCTTATGCACTGCATTCCGAGTATCTTTGTTATCTGAGCAATATTGTTCTTGGAAGCCGCCATAACTGCAACGCCTGCGCCGGGGAAGGATATCTTTGATGTGGAAGCGAACTCGAAGATCATATCCTCCTTGCCCACCTTTTTAGCCTCGTCGAATATGTTCAGAAGAGTATCGGGGTCATCGGTCAGGTGATGAACGCAGTACGCGTTATCCCAGAATATCCTGAAATCCTTTGCCTTGGGGGAAAGGTTTGCGAAGCGCTTGACTGTCTCGTCGGAGTAGGTTATGCCGTCGGGGTTGGAGTACATAGGTACGCACCAGATGCCCTTGACAGTTTCGTCCTCGGAGACCAGCTTCTCCACCATATCCATATCGGGACCTGTGGGGAGCATGGGGATAGTTATCATCTCAATGCCGAAGCACTCACATATGCCGAAGTGACGGTCATATCCGGGAGCGGGACAGAGGAACTTTATCTTATCATACTTGCCCCAGGGCTTTTCGCTTCCGTAAACGCCGTGAGTGATTCCTCTTGCAACAGCGTCGTACATAAGGGCAAGACTGGAATTTCCGCCTACGATAATTTCATCGGGTGAAACCTCGAGAACCTCTGCAAAGAGCTTTTTTGCTTCAATGATACCGGTAAGCGTACCGTAGTTGCGGACGTCGGTGCCGTCCTCGCAGCGCAGATCGGACTTGCTGTTTACGATGTCCAGCATATCCATGGTAATATCGAGCTGATCTGATCCGGGCTTTCCTCTCGACATATCGAGCTTAAGTCCCTGAGCCTTGTAATCCTCGTACTTTGCCGAAGCTTCATTCTTAAAGCTTTCAAGCTCCGCCTTGTTCATTTCTGAAAGTTTCATCTGAAAATTATCCCTTTCACTATTATTTACGGAGAATATACTGCGCTTTTACGCAGAATTTTCCGTACACCACCTTATATAATATTACATTTTTATTATTTTTGCAAGTGATTTTGCCGACAAATTCAAAAATTTTCCCTTTTGTACATATAAACTCAATAAAATGACGGTGTTTTATACTATTCTATCAAAACCGCGGAGGAATATTCATTCTTGACAACAGCCGACGGTTATAATATAATTTATTCAGATAATAATGTGAGGTGAACCGCTATCAATACTCCTATATACGACTTTGTGAAAAAATACGCCGAGGGAAACTCCATCCGCGGACATATGCCGGGACATAAGGGACATGCTCCCTTTCCATGCGGCTTTGAAAATGGTTTTCTGTACGATATCACCGAAATAAAGGGCGCGGACGCTCTTTTTGAAGCGGAGGGAATCATCGCCGAAAGTGAGAAAAATGCGTCGCGTCTGTTCGGCACCGAGGAGACTATATACTCCTGCGCAGGCTCAACGGGATGCATTCAGGCAATGCTTGCGGCGGTCTGCGGAAAGGGCAGTCATATCATTGCCGCAAGAAATGCTCACCGAGCCTTCATAAATACATGCGCACTGCTTGACCTGAACGCAGAGTGGATTTTCCCCCGAAACACCGACACCGCCGTATCGGGTGAGATATCGCCCGAGGACGTGGAAGCCGCTCTGAAACGCTACCCTGCTTCCGCCGTGTACATTACCTCTCCCGACTATCTGGGACATATATCTGATGTGAAGGCGATATCCGAGGTATGCCGCAGATACGGCGCATATCTTATCTGCGACAACGCCCACGGCGCATACACCGCATTCCTTGAGCCGTCTCTGCACCCCATTGCTCTGGGAGCGGACATCTGCTGCGACAGCGCTCATAAGACTCTCCCCGTACTGACGGGCGGAGGATATCTTCATGTGGGAAATGCCGCGCTTGCGGGACGTGCAAAGGAGTGCATGTCCCTGTTCTGTTCGTCAAGCCCGTCCTATCTGATACTGCAGTCGCTGGACCTGTGCAACAGATACCTTGCCGAGCGTTTCCCCGCCGAGCTGAAGCAGACAGTCTCCAAAATTAACGAGCTGAAAACAAAGCTTTCCCCAATATACGACTTCTACGGCGAAGAGCCGCTGAAGCTTACAATTCACTCCGCGGCTCGGGGCATTGACGGAAACGATTTGGCGGAACATCTCCGAAGCAATGAAATAGAATGTGAATACGCCGACAACTCGTATGCGGTATTGATGCTGTCACCCTCTAACTCCGACAGCGACTTTGAAAGGATATTGTCTGCGCTTAAAGAAGTCAGAATGCCTAAGATACTCATGAGAAGCCGTCCCCTTGTCTTTCCCAAGCCTAAGCAGATGATGTCCGTACGGGAAGCCATGTTCTCGCCATGCAGATATGTTCCCGTAAGCGAAGCCGTCGGAAAAATATGCGGCAGAACGGTCTCCGCCTGTCCGCCGGGGATAGCCGCGGCTGTGCCGGGAGAGCTTATCACGGAGGAGTATGCACAGCTGTTCCTGGCTCTGGGGATTGCGGGGATAAATGTAGTATGCGAATAAAATTTACACTAAATTCATTGAATCCCCAAAGAAAAAATGCTATAATAATATATTAACTTTTATATACAATAATGTGAAATTGAGAGGAAAATTATGCTTTTTACTGAACTGGGACTTTCTCCCGAAGCTTTACACGCAATAGACGATCTGGGCTTTTCCGAGGCTACCGAGATACAGTCTAAGGCTATCCCCGTTATGCTGTCGGGTGCAGACCTTATCGGCCGCTCCAACACGGGCACGGGAAAGACTGCCGCTTTCGGTCTGCCCCTTATCGAAAGGATAGACCGCGGGGACCGCTCCGTACAGGCACTCATTCTCTGCCCCACAAGAGAGCTTGCCATGCAGGCATGCGAGGAACTGAACAAATTCTCGAAATATATGCCATGGGTGAAAACAGCTGCTGTTTACGGCGGCGCTTCCATGGACAGACAGATCTCCGCGCTCAAACGGGGCGCAAACATCGTTGTGGGAACTCCCGGACGCGTCATGGATCACATGGACCGCAGAACACTTAAGCTTGAAAACCTCCGCACCATCGTCCTGGACGAAGCGGACGAAATGCTCAACATGGGCTTCCGCGAGGACATCGAGCAGATACTCGGCGCTGTCCCCGAAGAACGTCAGACCGTGCTTTTTTCGGCGACCATGCCCCCCGCTATCCTCGCCATAACCGACCTCTACCAGCACGACCCCGTGATGATAAAGGTGGAAAACAAGACCCGCACCGTCGAAAGCGTGGAGCAGTACTACTACGAAGTCCCCATGGGCAGAAAGAACGACGCTTTAAAGCTGCTGCTGGCGGCTTACGAGCCCAAGCTTTCCATGGTGTTCTGCAATACCAAGAAAATGGTGGACGAGCTTTCCGAGTCTCTGGTCTCGGGGGGATTCAAGGCTGCGGGACTTCACGGCGACATGAAGCAGCAGTCCAGGACACAGGTACTCAACGCCTTTAAATCGGGCAGGATAAATATTCTCATAGCCACCGACGTGGCAGCCCGAGGCATCGACGTGGACAACGTGGACGCTGTTTTCAACTACGATATCCCGCAGGACAATGAATACTATATCCACCGCATCGGAAGAACAGGCCGCGCCGGCAAAAGCGGCAAGGCATATACTCTTGTCAGCGGCAGACGTCAGGTCTATGAGCTCCGCGATATCTCCAGATTCACCAAGGCAGACATCGCTAAGCGTGACCTTCCCGACCGCAGCGAGATAGTTGAAAAGAAGATCTCCCGCGTTTCCGACAAGGTGATATCTGCCATAAACGAAAACAAGTACCCCGAAAGCAGAGCCTATCTCGACGGAATACTTTCGCAGGGATACTCTGCAGAGGACGTAGCTGCGGCGCTTATCGGCATGAGACTTTCCAAGGACGTGAAGAATATCCCCGAATTTGTGAAGTCTCTCCCCCGCGACTTCGGCAGAGGTAAGACCGAGACTGTCAAGCTGGAGATATCCGTGGGCAGGCGAAACAGGATAGCACCCAACTTTATCTTAGGCGCGCTGGCGGATATCACGAACCTTCCCGGAAAGGCGTTCGGAAAGATAGATATCTATGACAATTACTCCACCGTTGAGGTCCCCGCCGATGAAAAGGACAGCATAATCGAGGTCATGAACGGTCAGAAGATAAACGGTCAGCGGGTCACCGTGAAGCTCTACGACGTCGGCAGACGAAAGGAGCCCCGCCGCGACTTCGGCGGCAAAGGCGGCAGGAACGACCGCGGAAACAGGCGCGGCGGAAGAGACGACCGCAGACATGACCGCACAGGAAGAAGCTACTCCAACAAGAACAAGCGTCATCAGTGACATCATCAGACATATTATTCCGGCTCTCCTTTTAGGAGGGCTGAATTTTTTTCATTCGTCACAAATCCGAGCAGATATGTAGGAAAATTTATGTGAAATTCCACTGAATTAACACTTAGTTAATAGTATATTTATCATTCGTACTTGTAATAAATTGCTTTTTGTGTTAATATTTAATTAATATAGTCGATTTACGTGCTAACTTGCTAAATCGCAGAATTTATTGGGGAAATATGATATTTTCGGAACATTTTCAGGGAAAATATTATGAAGGTGGTAAAAGCATGAAGAAAATTATCTTGAAAAACATTTACGTTGGCGCAGTTATCGCATTGCTGCTTTCGGCTGTGCTTGTCTTCGCTCTGCAGGTGGGGCTTCAGCAAAGCTCCGCCAGAGACACCGCCGATTACCGCATTATGGGCGCGAAAAATAAGCTCACCACTGCCGAAAGTCAGATAACGGAGCTGTACGAAACTCTTAACGAAGGCTATCTCTCCTCCGCAAATTCCTTTGCTGAAATGATAATGCTGGACCCCTCCATACTTGATGACTCCGACGAGCTTGAACGCATCAGAGTGATGCTGGGCGTCGATGAGCTCCATGTTACTGATGAAAACGGCATAATTCAGTGGGGTACTGTGCCTGATTACTTCGGCTTCGATTTCAGCTCCTCCGAGCAGACAAAGCCATTCCTTTCCTTACTTAAAGACTCCTCTTCCGAACTCGCGCAGGAGCCTCAGCCCAATGGCGCGGAAGGCAAGCTCTACCAGTATATCGGCGTATCCAGAAAGGACAAGACAGGTATTGTTCAGGTAGGTCTTGAGCCCGAACGTCTCAGCAACGCTATCGCAGATAATCAGATAGACGTGGTTCTCAGCACCATCACCGTGGGCACCAACGGCTCCATGTTTGCAGTGTCAAAGGCGGACAATACCATCGCCGCTTTCTATGACGAGTCCCTTATCGGTGCAGACGCTTCCGAAGCAGGCTTTACCGAAAAGCTCCTCACCATGGAGGAGGGCAAGGGCAAGACCGCTAAGATAAACGGCTCCCTGTTCTATGTATGCACCGCCGAGGCCTCCGGTTATTACATAGGCACCCTTATCCCCAGCTCCGAGATAATGGGACAGACCGTCCTCATCACCGTTATCACCGTGGTATTTATCGCAGTTGTCATCGTTCTTCTTTCATGGATAGTCAACCGTGCAGTCCAGCTCTACATCATCGCGCCCATCAACGAAATCGACACCGATATGGAAAAGATCAAGGCGGGCGATACCGACCTTCGTGTTGATGTCCGCAGCTGCGAGGAATTCTCCGTCTTAAGCGACGGCATTAACGGCATGCTCGACAGCATCGAATCTAAAATGTCCGAGACAGGACGCCTTAACGGCTCCATGGAAAATCTGCTCAGACAGATCAAGGATATCTCCGGCAGCATCAACAGCTACGCAAACGAAATGGAGGACGTTTCAAAAAAGATCTCCGACGGCTCCTCCTCTCAGGCTGCTACCGTTCAACAGCTCTCAGCTGCCTTTGCGAACATCTCCAGAGATGTCAACGAAAATGCGAAGTCTGCGAAAAATGCGGCGGAGATCACCGTTGCTACGGGCGAGCATCTTAAGCTCAGCGCAGAAAAGCTCAAGCAGATGCAGGAGTCCATGGACCGCATCAGCGAAGCCTCCAACAAGATCGGCAATATCGTCAACACTATCGACGATATCGCATTCCAGACCAATATCCTCGCTCTCAATGCCGCAGTCGAAGCCGCAAGCGCAGGTCAGCACGGCAAGGGCTTCGCAGTTGTTGCCGACGAAGTGAGAAATCTTGCCAACAAGTCCGCAGAGGCTGCACAGGGCACCACCGCTCTTATCGCAGAGACACTCGAAGCGGTCAAGCAGGGCGCACAGGTCGCAGACGCTGCAGCCGAAGAGCTTTCCGCTATGCTGGAGAGCATGGACAAAAATACTGCCCTTATCGAAGAAATATCCAATGCCACTTCTCAGCAGGCTACCGCTATCAGCGAGGCTTCCAGCGGCATGACCCTTATCTCCGACGTTGTGCAGACCAACTCGGCTATCTCCTTCAGTGCGCAGGATACCGCAAAGAAGCTTGACGCAGAAGCAGGCAGACTCATGCAGATGGTCACAAGAAAGTAAATTATTCACCATATCTCAGCGGCTGTAGGCGCTTATGCGGACAGCCGCTTTTTATTGAATGGTCCCGCAAAACTGTCCGTCTGTGATGTACAGCAGTATTTCACAAACGGACTATATTTTTATATGAAAATTTGTAAAAAATTACGGTTGAATAATCAGAAGATTTGTATTATAATAGTGTTTGTGATGATACTTGCCCCGTGCGGAACAGGGAAACGTCCGCCGCGTATTGTCCCGATAATCCGAAAGTCAAGGAGATTGATCTGTAATGAATAAAACAAAGGTCGTAAAATTCGGCGGAAGCTCGCTGGCAGACTCTAACCAGTTCAAAAAGGTTGCCGCTATTGTAAAGGCTGATCCCACAAGAAGATTCGTTGTGGCTTCCGCACCGGGAAAGCGTTTTTCCGATGATGTCAAGATAACCGATATGCTCTACCGCTGCTATGACAAGGCTGCTAAGGGCAGCGACTTCAGCAAGGAATTCGCTGATATAGAAAACCGCTTCAACTCTATTATTGCCGAGCTGGGTCTCGATTTCTCCCTCGAAGAGGAATTCCGCCACATCAAGAATTCCTTCGCTCACCGTGCAGGCCGCGATTACGCCGCAAGCCGCGGTGAATATCTCAACAGCATGATACTCGCCAACTATCTGGGCTTTGAATTTCTCGACCCCGCAGGCTTCGTCTTCTTCGACGAGTCGGGCGTGTTTGACCTGAACAAGACTCTCGAGGCGCTCACTCCCAAGCTTGACGAGACTCAGAATGCCGTTATCCCCGGTTTCTACGGCTCCATGCCCAACGATACCATAAAGACCTTCTCCAGAGGCGGCTCTGATGTTACGGGCTCTATCGTTGCAAGGGCTGCCGATGCAGAGCTTTACGAGAACTGGACCGACGTAAGCGGATTCCTTATCTGTGACCCCAGAATAGTTGAGGATCCCGAGCCTATCACCACTATCACCTACCGCGAGCTCAGAGAGCTTGCTTACATGGGCGCTACCGTTCTCCACGAGGACGCTATCTTCCCCGTAAGATCTGTAGGTATCCCCATAAATATCAAGAACACCAATCACCCCGAGGACCCCGGCACCATGATCGTTGCCGAGACTGCCGATTCCAGCAAGCACATAATCACAGGTATCGCAGGCAAGAAGGGCTTCTCAGTTATCCAGATCGAAAAGGATATGATGAACAGTGAGGTCGGCTTCGGAAGAAATGTTCTCCGTTCACTGGAGAAGAACGGTCTCTGCTTTGAGCATATGCCTTCCGGTATCGACACCATGAGCGTTATCGTGGCTACCGACGCTCTCGTTGGCAAGGAAAGAGCTATCCTCGATGAGATCAACTTCCGCGTTCACCCCGACAAGCTTGAAATTGAAAACAATCTGGCGCTTATCGCCGTTGTGGGCAGAGGAATGAGAAAGCAGAGAGGTACCGCAGGCAAGCTGTTCTCCGCACTTGCAGAAGCGAGAGTCAATGTAAAGATGATAGATCAGGGCTCCTCCGAGCTGAACATCATCATCGGCGTTGAGGAAGAGGATTTTGAAACTGCTACTAAGGCTATTTATGAGGCTTTCGTAAAGTAAGCTGTAAGTCAATTAACAGTTGATGCATTTTCGGGTATCTGTAATGATACCCGATTTTTTATAATAAAAAGGAAGTACCGTCACGCGATACTTCCTTTTTTATTGCTTAGTCGTATGTCAGCTGTTGTTCTTAAGATAGTTATATATCATATACATAGCATACCCTCTGGTAAGCTTGCCCTCGGGATTGAAGTTTCCGCCGGAATCGGCCTTCACCGCGCCCATGCCGTATGCAATGGATATGTAACCCAGATCTTCTCGGGTAGGCTCAACGTCCTTGAAGGGAGACTTGTATATCCCCTTTATCTCGGCGAAATCCTTTCCGCCTGCGCAAAGCACGAACTCCTTCGCCGCCGCAGCCTTTGTCAGCTTGTCATTGCCGTACTCTGCCGCCTTCGAATAGGAATAATCCTCGTACATCAGCGGCATCGCATTTACATAGAACACGGAATTCAGCAGCTCAGAGAACTCTCGCTCGGTAATGTATTCATCGGGGTCGAACTTGTCGCCGCTGTCCGTGGAGAGCTTGATGCCGTAATCATACAGCGTGGTGATGTACTTCTCCGCCCAGTGACCTTCGATATCCGTGTAGGGACAGCCATCCGTCTTTTCCTTGGCGGTTATGGGCGAGCCGTTCGATGTGCAGAGCTTTCCCGTTTTTGCGTCGAGATAAAAATCATCCACCGTGTAGAGCATGTATATCCGTGACTTTCCGTCAAGGCGCCGGAAGCCGTCGTAATAGAGTCTGAAATCGGTCTGTTCAAAAGCCTTCTCATATGCCTTTTCCTCGGAAATAATGTCCGCAGAGGGGAAGGCGGCCTCATCGTAATTGTAGGAGAAGCTCATGACCTCGCCGTCGGAATTTACGTTGATGATGATATCATTATCCTGAACGGCGATATCGTTCACATAGCGGCTGAAAATGATGTTCCGCGAGGTCTGCTTATTTGCGTCTGCGGTGTTGCTTTCCGCCGGCTTGTACTCGCCGAAGATATCGGAGAGATAATACTCCGCCGCCTGCTCCGCTATCTTGTTGACCGTCTTGATATTGATGGTCTTTGTGGGGGACTTGGCATATTTATTGAAGCTTATTATTTTCCCCGATTCCGCGTCCATGGTAACATAAACGCTTCTGTACTCCTTCTCGGTGTTCTTGTAAAAGCTGAACTGCCATGTGAAGCCGGAGGGACTGTTTCCCTCGCGGAATACTCCGCTTTCCATAACGTAATCATCGCCGATGTTCAGATACTTGTCCTTTGTGATAATCTCCACCGCTTCGGTCTTGGAGTAGTATTTTCCGCTGTCCATGAGAGCCTGCTTTTCGGCGGCGGTGAGGGTCACTTCATATCCGCCGCCTGTTGCGGGAGCTGATTCCACCACTTCCTCGCAGTCTTCTTCAACGAGCACTTCCTCGACAGTATCGTAAAGTGAATAATTCGCGGTATTGTTTGCCTTTGCGTAGTCATCATACATGGTGGTTGGCTTTCCCGTGGAAGCGTCGAAAACTGCTTTGTTATCCTGTGAGAAGATAAGCTTTGCAGTCTTTCCCGTGACCTTACCCTTATCGTCGTACACCCGGTTGATGACATAGGACGGCACAAGCTTCACGTTGTCCTTATATGACTGCTCCATTTCTTCCTCGGTGACAGCCTTGGAAGAGTCCTCGAACTCGGCGTCATTCCACCAGTTAAGCGAAAAGGATACTACCTCGCCCGTATTTTTGTTGATATATATGGAGCCTGTGTTCTTGCCTAAATACAGACCATTTACCTTTCGGCTCAGATCGATACGGGCAGAACTTCCGTGAAGGCTGATGCTGAAATCCTCCGAGACCTCTATCTGGTCGGCGATGTCGGGGTCGAGAGCCTTTACTGCGGACACCGCATACTCATGTATCTTTTCCTTGGAAAGCTTTGCGAGAGTAGGGGTGCCGATATAATCGTTGTTATAATTGACGTTGTATCTTGTAATGATGCTGTCCATTATGGTAACTTCAACGGAACCCTGCTCCTCGCCCGCAGCGTCCACTGCCTTCCATGTGAAGTTATAGCCTTCTATAGCCTTTTCGGTCCTTGTGCTGTAGGAAAACTCGGTGAATTCCTCGGGAATATTTATGCGGCTTTTCACGATCTTGAGAGCAGCTTCCATTTTAGCTGCGCTTTCCGACTTTGCCGATGATGACGATGTGACAGCTTCTGCCACAACAGAGGTACAGGGAGCAGCAGCTCCGAACGCAAATACAGCCGCCATGACCGCTGCCGCAGCCGATATAGTTTTCTTTTTCATTTTTTCATGTCCTTTCATAGCCATTCACGGGAACGGTTTTTGCTTTCACTATATAAACAATTCACTGGCGGAAAATATTTCATTTTCTGAACATTTTGTAGGAACGTACAAAGCTATTACACTAATTCTATGCAAAATTACTATATCACAGAGTTTGGTTTTTTTGCATACTTCCGCGGGATAATGCAAGCTATTCCGAAAAACTAACAACGCGGCAATGGCTGTCGGGCATTCCCGACCGGCAATGGCTGTCGGGCGTTCCCGACCGGCAATCGCTGTCGGGCGTTCCCGACCGGCAATGGCTGCGGGGCTGCCCCGCCCGACTCAATACTCCGATACGTCAACGACTTCGCCATTGTACATTATTACCCTTGGTACGCGCTTCGATATGCCGCAGACTATCTCGTAGCCTATCGTTCCGTACAGCTGCGCCAAGTCGTCCGCTGTCTGACCGCATTCTCCGCCGAAAAGCGTTACCTCCGTTCCCGCCGTTACATCGGGTATTCCCGTTACGTCCGCCATGAACTGGTCCATGCATATCCGTCCGATTATCGGAGCTTTTCTGCCGTTGATGATTACGCTCGCTTTGCCGGAAAGATTCCTCGAAAAGCCGTCCGCATAGCCTGCGGGTATGGTGGCTGTAAGTATGTCTCTGTCGGCGCGGAAGGTCCTGCCGTAGCTTACACAGCTCCCCTTCTTCAAGGTCTTTACATAGGATACCGAGGACTTGAAGTCCATGACAGGCTTCAGCTCGAAGGGAATATCAAGGCTGATATCGGGCTTTAACCCGTACATAAGTATGCCGAACCGCGCAACAGTGCTGCGGCTGTCATAGTGGAATACCGAGCCTGCACTGTTCAGACAGTGATAATGCTTCAAATGAACGCCTCTGCGGTCAAGCTCCTCCCTCAGAGCGAAAAAGCGGTCGGTCTGTTCGAGGGTGTATTCCATGTCCGAGGATTCAAAGCTGTCCGCAGCTGCATAGTGGGTGAAGGCTCCCTCAAGCTTTATATGCGGAAGAGCCGCCGCTTTTTCGAATGTATCCGCACACTCGTTCAGGTCGTCGGTCAGAAGACCTATCCTGCCCATGCCCGTATCTATCGCCATATGTACGCGGACTTCGCCGTGAGAACACTCCGACAGCGCCTGTGCATGCTCATAGGAGACCGCCGCCTGTATGATATCGTACTTTTCCAGAACGTCCGCATACTCGGGCGGAGTGTACCCTAAAATGAGGATATCACCCTTACAGCCGCAGGAACGGAGCTTCTCAGCTTCGTTTATATTGGAGACCGCGAAGAACTCTATCCCGCATTTCTCCAGAAAGGGAACACAGTGTATATCATCGTGACCGTAGGCGTTCGCCTTGACCACTGCGGCGGGAACGGTGCTGTCCGAGATAAGCTTCGTAAGCTCATTTACATTGTGCTCCATGCGGTCAAGATGGATCTCCGCCCATGTTCTTCTCAGAAAATCCTTCATTATAAAAATCTCCTTAAAAATATTTGTAAGATACTTGAAAATCTGTTTGTGATGTGGTATAATATTATTGATTGTACGCAGATGTACATATTTGCATGAATTTTTGCAGAAAGGCGACTGCGGTATGGACCTGATATTTGACAAAAGCAAGACCGTGTGCTTTACGGGACATCGCCCCGATAAGCTTCCTGATAACGGCGATCCCCGCTCGCAGACGATACTCGTACTGAAAAGCCTGCTTCGGCAGGAGATTATCGACGCAGTGAACGACGGCTATGATACCTTTATTTCTGGAATGGCGGCAGGCGTTGATATGTGGGCTGCCGAGATAGTCGAGGAGCTTATGGATAATAACCGCTATTTACAGCTTTACGGCGCATATCCTTTCAGAAATTACGATTCCAGATACAAGACCGCCGAGGAAGAACAGCTCACACAGAGGATAGTTTCCCGTGCTTCGGGGATAGTTTATGTCAGTGAGAATTACTTCAAGGGCTGCATGTTCGAGCGGAACCGCTTCATGGCTGACCGTTCCTCGCGGATGATAGCTGTTGTCGGCGACTATAAGACAGGCACGGGCTATACCGTCAGATATGCGAAAAAGCTCGGCGTGGATGTTCATATCCTGGACATCAACAGGCTTTTTCCGCAGATGGAAAACCTGAGCTTTTTCTGACACGCAGATCATTCGCACACAATATTTATTATAATACAAATTTACCCGCTTTTCAATAGTTATCAGAAATTTTTTATTATGACTTTCGGCATCTGCCGGATATGGAGGTAAAAACTGTGGCAAAAAAGAGTACAAAGATCGCGCTTACTTATGTTATCACCATAGTTGTCACCGTTGTGATAATACTTGTGGTGGGACTGATAGCGATCAAGAAAACTAATCGTTCGGGCAGCATAAGCGATATCGAGGTGACAAGCTCCACCGAGCCCGAGGTATATACTCCCGGTGTGCTGGACAATCAGACTACCCTGTTCGTTCTTGACGCCGAGGACAGAATGTCCGCGACAGCCTTCGTGCTTACAAGGCTCCTGCCTGCGGAAAAAAGACTTGTCATCGTGCCCCTGCAGAGCGATATGTATGCTGCCGTCAACGGCGTGGAGGGCACAATATACGACTTCTACCGCAGCGACGGGATACAGGGCGCAAAGCGTGCTGTTGAAAATGTATGCGGACTTACCGCGGAAAAATACATGATCTTCGACAAATCAAGCTTTGAGACTATGGCTGCGCATTTTGAAACGGTGAACCATATTTTCTCCGACACGCTTATCTACGAGAACGAAAAAACGGGCGAGGTCACTGTTATCCGCGAGGGCAACTGCTCGCTGGACCCCACCACAATGCGAAAGGCGTTCACCTACCCCGATTACAGAAACGGTGAGACCGAGCGTGCCGCGCTTATCGGAGAGATCGTTACCGACTTTGTCAACGCTTCGGGCGAGAGACTGCGCACAAGCATGGATCAGGTATTCAGCGGTATCCTGAACAGCGGCGCCGAGACCGACATAACCGTATATGACTACGACTTCAAAAAGGAAGCCCTGCAGTACATGGCGGACAATTCAAGTGAATGCGCAGAGCTGGTGCTCCCCTCGGGAGTGTACGATGCAGAGGGCAGGTATGTCCTTGACGCTTCGTTCGTGGATTCGCTCCGTTCCTGGTTCTCGCTGGACATCTACGGCGATGACAGCTTCTCCGAAGATGACAGCATGCCCATAGACAGCGCAAGCGAGCTCCCTGCGGCATATTCTGCCCCGACCCTCGAATAGCGACGGGCGGGATGACCCGGCGGGCGGGATGACCCGCGGCTATTCCACGTTGTTTGTGTTTCAGCTTAGGATACTTTTTCCCGCGGGGCGGGATGACCCGCGGCTATCCCGCGTTGTTCGCTTTTAGCCTAGGGTACTTTTTCCCGCGGGCGGTCAATAATTAGCGAAGGATACTGAATTATATATACACATATATACAAAAAAACTACTCCGAAAAAGAGTAGTTTTTTGTTTATCATCAAAGGAGAGATCAATCTACCGACGTGCATCGGACTTTCGCATATTAAGTATTATATACACCCCGATAAGCACCACATCCGCAATGGCAAGTATCAGGCACATATCCCCCGTCTCCACCTTGTTGTCGAAAAAGTACAGATTGCAGTCCACCGAATCCTTGATAGCTTCCACTATCTCCTCGGGGAAGCCTATATCGGTCATTTCCTCGAATACTCCGCGCATGGCGTGATTCTTCAGCAGCGATGTGCCGTAGGTACCCGGCAGGAAGGACAGTACCTTCTGAAGTCCCTCACCGAACTGGGAGATGGGCATGTACGCTCCGCAGATGAAGCCGTAGCCTGCGGATACTACCGTTCCTACCGCCGATATCTGCCCCTGCGAAGTCAGGAACGAGTTCACTATGCTCGACAGCGCCGTTCCGAACATCACCAGCAGGAATATATCGCCCAGTATCATCAGCACGTCCTCCGCGGACATGTACCAGCCGATATTCGCTATGTAGATGAAGCACGCCGCCGCTGCTCCGAAGCAGACTATCAGCGTGGAAAACGCCGTCGATACATAATAGCTCAGCGCAAGTACGGACCGCTTCACGGGAGTCACCGTCAGGTCCTTCCGCACTCCGTTCACCTTGTCCTGCACCATAAGCATATTCGAACAGAATGCTACCGTGATACAGCATACCGCCAGCAGCGACGAGAAAAGCTGTCCCGCTACCGTTTTGTCGATGATATTCTCCGCGTCCACGAAGCCCTCGGGCAGCGCTGACATGAAGCTGCTCTTATACACGTTCGCAAGAAAGGTCGCATACAGCACAAGCAGTATTATCGGCGTGATAAGCGATGTGAAGAACATTCCCTTGTCCTTGAAGAACAGTCTGCAATTACGTTTTATAAGATTTCCCAGTCCTGTCATTTTTCATTTCCTCCAATGAGTTTCTTTCCCGTTACCGCAAGGAAAACATCGTCCATTTTTCCCTTTGTTATCTCATAATCCTTGAACAGCTCGGGATAACGCACGATAAGCTCTGTTGCGGCGGCTGTATTCGGCACGGCTATCCTCACTCCGTCACGGATATTCTCCTTGGGGAGCTCTATTTTGTCAAGCTCACGCTCCGTCACGCCGTACAGGGTGATAAAATCTCCCGTGTACTTGTTTTTCAGCTCCAGCGGCGTGCCCTCGGCGGATATCCTTCCGCTGTCCAGTATGACAACATAATCGGCGTCCGCAGCTTCCTCCATGTAATGGGTAGTCAGGAATACCGTCATGTTATCACTGCGGCGGAGCTTTTCCGTCACGTCCCACAAAAGCTTTCTCGTTTGTAGGTCAAGTCCCGTGGTGGGCTCGTCGAGGATAAGTATTTTAGGTCTGTGGAGCAGCGCCCGCGCAATGTCGATGCGCCGCCGCTGTCCTCCCGAAAGCTTGCCTACCGTGCGTGTCAGGATATCCTTGAAGTCCAGTATCTCCGACAGCTCCTCAAGGCGCTTTCTGAACCGTTCACCCTTGATGCCGTACAGCGCCGCACGGCTCTCCAGATTCTCCCGCACATTCAGCGCCATATCCAGCGCCGAATTCTGGAATACCACTCCGAGGCTTCTGGTTACGTCCTCCATGCCGTCGTCGATGTTTCTTCCCGAAACCACGACCTTTCCGCTGTCCTTACTGAGCTGTCCGCAGATAATGGATATAGTGGTGGATTTTCCCGCACCGTTTACTCCTAAGAAAGCGTACAGCTCGCCCTCCTTTACTCTGATGCTCAGGTCGTTGACCGCCTTCACGTCCCCGAAGGACTTGTTCAGATGCTCTATCTCAATGATATTTTCACTCACCTTAATTCTCCCCTTTCAATAACATTTACCTTAAATCCGCATTCGTCGATAAGCGTTTCCCGTCTGCATTTCGGACAGAACAGCGGAAAGCTTTTCATCACCGTGTCCTGCCGCAGCTTTATCCTTGTCTTGCCGTCACAGCACGGACAAAGCAGCCATTTTGTCACATTTTCCATAGTCTATTCTCCTCTGCGCTTTTTCAGCTGACCATTAATCTTTTCCGCAGTGCCGACATCGTTGATGTAGGTTACAAGCCGCACTACCGTGTCTACCAGGATCACCATGCCGAAGAACAGCACAAAGCCCAGTATACCGCTGTACATTCCCAGCTTATAGCCCACAGTCAGCAGCACTATCTCCAGAAGCACCGTATGAACAGCCGTACGAATCCACCACCCTTTTTTGGTAAGCTCCTTATCCGACAGATACACCAGCGTCGGCAGGTCTGCACACAGCGAGAATATCGCCGCATATCCCAGAAAGCTCACATCTATCTCCGTTGTTTTCGGCTCGTTCAGACTGCAGAACAATATGGTCGCAAACATCGTACAGGTGTATATGATGAAAAAATGATTTACAAGCATTCGCAGCGTCTCTTTTTTGTTCATTATATGACCTCCTTACAGACCCATTATTTCTTTCAGCACACCTACGTACTGTCTCGATACCATTACCTTTTCGCCGTTTTCCAGCGCTGCTTCGAATCTCCCCGAAAAAGACGGAGATACGTAATCTATCTTGTCCGAGTTGACTATCATCGACTTAGACGCACGGAAAAAGCCTGTGCCCCTGCACAGCTCCTCGAATTCGTACAGCTTCAGGCGGCTCTCGAAGACCTCCTCACGACAGTAGAAAAAGGACTTGCTGTCCACCACCTCGAAATAATATATATCGTCAAAGGACAGCTTATGTATCTCGCCGTCCCGATAGCCTGCCAGTCCCGTCTGCAGCGCACGAAGCTGTCTGACCATATCCAGCACGCCGTCGTTTACCTCATGGCACCGCAGTATTATCTCCTCCTCGGAGTCCCTGCCTATCTCCTCAATAGTTATTTTCACCGTCTCACCTCCCATGGTCTTAGTTTATCATATTATTTTCCTTCTGTAAATCCTTTTTCGGCAAGCTGCGGATTTTGTTAGGTAAGCTGCATTTATCGGCGGATATTCTGCAGCATTTTTCAGTCGGTAACAAAATATCCGCCGCGGAAAGATTTCCCGCAGCGGACAATAACATCAACAGAATTTATTATTTATTTTGAAGCGCAGAATGTCCCCGCTCAAATGCATATCAATAAATATTACCCGCAGTCCGGGGATAAGGAATAACGTCTCTGATATTCTGCATGCCCGTTACATACATAATGAGACGCTCAAAGCCCAGTCCGAAGCCTGCATGCTTTGCTCCGCCGAATCTTCTCAGGTCAAGATAGCGCTCGTACTCGGAAACGTCCATGCCAAGCTCTCTGATACGTGCTTCAAGCAGCTCCGTGCGCTCCTCGCGCTGACTTCCGCCGATAAGCTCGCCTACTCCCGGCACCAGCAGATCTGCAGCCGCAACGGTCTTGCCGTCGTCGTTGGCACGCATGTAGAACGCCTTTATCTCCTTGGGATAATCGTACACGAACACGGGTCTGCCGAATACCTGCTCCGTCAGATAACGCTCATGCTCGGTCTGCAGGTCACAGCCCCAGAACACGGGATACTCGAAGTCCTTCCCGCTGTCCTCCAGAAGCTTTACCGCTTCGGTGTAGCTGACTCTTCCGAAATCCGACGATACCACGGAATCAAGCCGCTCGGTAAGTCCCTCGGCATAGAATTTCTCAAAGAAGGCAAGCTCGTCGGGACATCTGTCCATGATATCCTTGAGGACATATTTCAGCATATCCTCCGCAAGCTCCATATCGTCCTCCAGATCGGCGAATGCTATCTCGGGCTCTATCATCCAGAACTCCGCCGCATGACGGGGCGTATAGGACTTCTCCGCCCTGAACGTGGGACCGAATGTATATATCTTCCCGAACGCCATTGCCATGGCTTCGCCCTCCAGCTGACCCGACACGGTCAGGCTCGCCTGTTCGCCGAAAAAGTCTGCGGAGCTGTCCGCTTTGCCGTCCTCGGTCTTAGGGATATTGTCAAGGTCAAGGGTGGTCACGCGGAACATCTCCCCTGCACCCTCGCAGTCGCTGGCGGTGATAAGCGGCGTATGTGCATACACAAAGCCGTTCTCGGAGAAATACCTGTGTATCGACTGGGCAGCCACCGAACGCACTCTGAATACTGCTCCGAAGGTGTTTGTCCTCATGCGCAGGTGAGGCATGGTCCGCAGATAGTCCATTGTATGGTTTTTCTTCTGCAGCGGATAATCGGGCGAGGACGCGCCCTCCACCGTGATATCTGCCGCCCGAAGCTCAAAGGGCTGCTTTGCGCCCGGGGTGAGAACTATCTCCCCCTTTGCTGAAACTGCCGCGCCTACGTTGAGCTTTGACAGTCCGTCAAAATCGGCGAGACGTTCCCTGTCGGCGACTATCTGCAGCGAATTAAAGCAGCTGCCGTCGTTGATCGTCAGGAACGCCACGTTTTTGCTGACGCGGACGGACCTTATCCACCCGCAGACAGTTACTGCGGAAAAGCTCTCCGCTTCGTCGAATATCTTCTTGATCTCAGTTCGTTTCATTTGTGTGTCTCCTTTGGAGCCTATCAGCAAATAGCCATTAGCGATTAGCGAATAGTAATTATAGCTAAATGCTATCTGCAAAATGTTAATTACTAATAGCTAATCACTAATTGCTAATCACTAATTGCTAATCGCTAATCACTGCATAGCTATCAGATTTGTTTCCCAGGCGGGGATGTAGAGCTGATGTCTTACATACAGCTTTAGCCGGGGATTTATCTCGTGGACAAGCAGTGGGATATCGAACATGTCCTCGTTTCGATGATAGAGCGCCGCTGTCAGCGCTGCGCCGTTTTCAAGGGACTTCCTCGCTCCGAGGATAGCTTCCCGCTCCGCACCCTCTACGTCCATTTTGATATAGTCCGCGTGCTCGGTCAGACTGTCCCCCGTGATACCCTGTATCTCCTTTATTTTACCCGTTTTGAACGGATCTATCGCAGACTGTCTGCCCGATTTGTCCGAAAAGGTAAGCATGCTGTTGTCCGACCATGCCGCCCCATTGTACAGCTCCACATTATGAAGTCCTTCGGTGTTTTTTGTGAGCTTTCGGAAATTCCTCGAATCGGGCTCGACGGCGTATATCTTATCATAGCTGCCGCCAGTAAGCTCCGCAAATTCAAGGACGGTGTCCCCGTTATACGCGCCCATGTCGATATATGTCCTGCAGCTTCTAAGGTCGATAAGCTCGCGGAATATCTCTTTCCTCGGCATGGTGCAGCGGTTCAGATACTCTATCCTGCCGCTTATCTTGTAGTTGATGACGTCCGCGAAGGTCTGCCGCGAGATATCGTCCGCAAGGAGCTCGTACACCCTGCTCAGCTTATCGCAGTTCTCCTCGCAGAAGTCAAGGTCGAACAGTCCGCCCCCGTAAACGGGCACGTCTGGCGCTATCAGCGTATGCTTTTCCGCGATGCGGTTTATCTTATCGTAAAGGCTCTCATAGCCTGCGCCGAACGCAAGGACAACGATGAAATCCTCAACCTGCTCTTCTATCTGCGAGAGCGAATGGACAAGATGTCCCATGAAGCTGTGTCCGCGGACAAACTCGTCACTGGCGAAAAAGCCTGCGGCGGCTATCCCCTTTTCGGCGAAGATGTTCAGTATCTTCACGGCACCGTCTCCCATGCCGTAGATGAATATGGGCTTATCGGCGCTTTTCAGATATTCCCACGACGTGGTGCGCTCTGTTATGAATCCGGGCAGCATCAGTCATCCTCCGGGGGCATGGGCGGCTCGGGGGCTATCATGTCCCGTCCGCGGGTATTGTACTTGTCACGCTGGATATCCACCTGTTCCTCGAAAAGCTCCATGAACTTCCGCGGGTCCTTTACGGACTTCACGATGACGGAAGGCGTATCTGCGTCCCTTACGGTGATATTCAAGCTTCCGCAGCCGAACATTCTCTGCCCCAGCGGCAGGTCAAGGCTCTTGTCGATGACGCGGTACAGGTCGAACTCCGCTTCATGCACGTTCAGAAAGCCCGTTCTAATGATGAATTTCTTTTCGGTCAGAAAATATCTCGTGAAGGACAGCGGCAAGCCGAAAAGTGTTCTCTTCTTGTCGGTCCAGATGCAGGTGATGTCGGTTCCCATTTTCATTCTCCGTTCATATTATTTTTGACAGCGCGTCGGTCACACAGCACGCCGCCGCCTGAACATTGCAGTTCAGCGCAGAGCTGCACAGATATTCCGCCTCCGTGATGACCTCGTGGAGCTTCTGCGCTCTGTCCCGCGTTATCATGGAAGCAAGGGTCTCGGAAGCATTCTCCGCACAGCCCGTCACCGCTGTTCGGCTGCCCATTATCTGTATCACCGCACTGTCGCGGATAACGCAGTCAAGCATATTCAGCACGGTTCGGAAGTCCTCGCGGTTTTTTCGGGAGGACAGTATCTTCAGCACGGTGTAGCTGTCCGAGGATATCAGCGCTGCGGCTATGTCCTGCACGGCGGTGCACAGCTCGTACATCTCGCCCTTTTCAAGGTAGCTCACACATTTTCCGATATTCCCGCGGCATGCAGATACTGCCCGCAGGATATCCTCCTCGGAGTATTTCCCCATATCGGTCAGGGCGGCGATACATTCCTCGCGTGTACACTCGCCCACTCCCACCGTCACGGTACGGGAGATTATCGTGGGCAGAAACGCCGACGGACTCTTCGCCGTGAAGATGAAATAGCCATATTCGGGCGGCTCCTCAACTATCTTCAGAAGAGCGTTCTGAGCCGCCGCAAGGAGCTTTTCTCCTTCGGGGATAATGTAGAATTTGGCGTCGGTATCGTTCGGCATTACGTAAACGTCGGCGACCGTATCTCGTATATGCGCCACGGAATATCCTCCCGAATCGGTGTCCCCTTCGAGCCATTTCACGTCGGGGTGAGAATCGTTCTCGATGCGGCGGCATTCCCTGCACACTCCGCAGGGGGTGCCGTCGGAGGCGGGACTTGCGCAGAGTCTTGCCATGGCAAGATATTTTGCGGCGGTCTTTCGTCCCGAGCCGGGCTCCCCTGTGAGAATGAAGCCGTGGGAAAATCTCCCCGAGTTTTTCATTGAGGAAGCAAGCTGCTTTATGTTGTCTTTGGAATATAGCTTCATGTTATCATCCTCGGCGGTCGCTTCAAATCTTCGTAAGGGCGGGGAAAAGCTTTTGGTTATTCAGCCTGAATGTAAGGAAGGGCTCGCCCACGCCCATTACCTCAAAGACGGTCACCTCGTGGTTGTCGTCCACCCAGGGTCTGCAGATGTATAGAGAAACTATCTTATCCGCATACTCCGCAGGATAGATGAAACGGAATCGCTTCTCCACAGTCTCTCCCGGAGCAACTCTTATAGAATAGACGCCCTCATAGCTGTCATTCTCCTCGGAGTACAAGAAGCCTATCACCGCATATGCGTCGTTTCTGCCGTCCTTCTTGTATTTCACGTCCTTGGCATAGCCCAACGCTATCCCGCCTGCGTTGCCGAAGGTAAAATCCTCTTTTCCGTTGTTGGTAAAGATAAAGTCGGCGGTGATGGCAACTTCGTCGGAATTGCTGCTGTATTCAAGAGTGGGGATTGCCCTTTTCCTGTCGGGGTCGTAAATCCCCATATCCGAGACCCGCATGGATACGGTGACCTTATTCTTTGTCCTTGTGATGAACCTTTCTTCAAAACCGCTTTCGCAGGGACTTGAAAAAACGGGCTCGTTCTCCTTTGCTATGGCGATGCCGAGAATGACCGCCACTGCAGCTATTATCAGCACAGACCCCGCCAGCAGCGGATTTATCTTCCACAGCTTGAAGCGCACGCTTATATTATCCAGTTTTTCCTTGACGGTGAGCATTATGCCCGTGGTCACATCATAGGAATCATTGTCATGTCCGCTCATTATCTTCACCTCATTTTGTCGTATAATCAGCCGTACATCGCAGTCTGCTCCGCGTAGGAGTAGATGATGTTATCCTGCGGCTCCACGCCCTTTGCGGCAAAGAGCTCGCTGACCGTCACAAAATTGTAGCCCTCGTCCTTAAGAGCGGGAATGATCGTATCGAGAGCCTCCACTGTCTTGGAATTGCCCTGCATATCGTGGAGCAGAATTATCGCGCCGTCCTTTGCCTGTGCGAGGACCTTCTCCGCGCGCTCGTCGGCGGATACGCTGTCCTCCCAGTCGTTGGCTCCGTAGCCTGCGATAAATGGCAGGTCGATGTTCTCAAACATCACATCGTTCACTGCGATATAGGGCGGACGGAAAAAATGGGGTCGCTCCCCTGTTATCTCGAATATCTTATCGGAGGTATAGTCCATTTCCGCCTTGATATCCTCGGGAGACATTTCGGTCATATTGCTGTGAGTTCTGGAGTGGCTGTTTATCTCGCAGCCCATATCGTATGCGCGTTTGAAAACCTTAGCGCTGCCCTCGTTTGCATTGCCTGTGATATTGTCGCCCACGAGGAAGAAGCTTGCCACGATATCATACTCCTCAAGCTTATTGATAACTGCGGTAGTAGTTGTAAGATTGGGTCCGTCGTCGAAGGTCAGAGCTATCACCTTATCGTCCTTGGTGAAGGTAGGTCTTTCAGGTCTTGTCACGGTGGTTTCCTCCTTTGTTTCAGCAGATGACGCGGTGGTCTGTACCGAAGTCTGCTCGGCTGTTTCGGAAGATTTTTCCGCGGTCTTATCCGCAGTCCCGCCGCAGCCTGTCACCGCTAAAATTGCGGCAGTCATTATTGCCGATATCATCTTTTTTATCGCGTTCATTTTATTCACCTGCTTTGGCTGGTTATTGGTTGATGTTCGGTTTCGGTGCTGCTGTTCGTTGATTTGCTTGAAGTTAACATAAGTGAAAGGTTCGCTTTCGGCGGAGCAGAGCTCCGCGCAATTGCTTATTCACTGTCAATTACAGTGATGCCCAGTATATCCAGGCTCTCCTTATCCACCTCTGCGGGCGCATTGCTCATAAGCTCGGACGCGTTCTGTACCTTCGGGAACGCTGTTACGTCCTTCAGACTGTCTGCTCCGCACATAATCATCGCAAGTCGGTCAAGTCCGATGCCCATGCCTCCGTGAGGCGCTGCACCATACTTGTACGCTTCAACAAGGAAGCCGAACTTTGCTTCTATCTCTTCATCTGTAAGTCCAAGCTTCTCG
>JALEMR010000040.1 GCA_022768245.1 Oscillospiraceae bacterium | reverse complement strand
TATGCTTCCCGAAAATATAAAGGCTGTCATCTTCGATGTGGACGGCACTCTTCTTGACAGCCTTGACGTATGGGCTGATTCCGACAGGATATTTCTTGAATCGCTGGGGCATTCCTACGACCCCTCCATATCTGACAGAATGAAGTCTATGCACTATATCTCCGCCGCACAGCTGCTCATCGACGAGTATCATATAGCTATGCCCCTTGAAGAGGTCATGACCCGCATCGAGGATATCGTCCGCGACAAGTATTTCCATGAGGTGCCGGTAAAACCCTTTGCACTTGAATTTATCGCCGACTGCAAACTGCGCGGGATAAGAATGTGCGCCGCAACGTCAAATCTGCGCGCATTGGCGGAGGGAGCATTGTCCTCGGGGAATATACTCCCACAGCTTGATTTTATCATCACCTCCGACGAGGTGGGCAGCAGCAAGGACGACCCCGAGATATTCTTCCGCTGCGCCGAAAAAATGGGCGCTGCTCCCTGCGATACCGCCGTTTTTGAGGATTCGATACATGCGGCAGTCTCTGCGGCAGGCGCAGGCTTTTATACCGTGGGAGTATACGACAAACACTATGCTGCGGAATTTGAAGAACTGAAAAAGATATGCTCCCGCACTGTCATGAGCTTTGAAGAACTTATCCGAAAGGACGTATAAATATGAGCGTTCCCGTTATTTTCAGCAATATCATCGGCTACGACGGACTTATCTTCATCGCCGCAGCCGCAAACGCAGTGATATTTCAAGGCGCAAGAAACGCCGCAGTCAGGCTGTACTCAAGCATGCACAAGGAGGTGTATACTCCCTCCTGCGGCAGCGATATCAAGTCTATCAGGTCTGACATAGGCAGACTGACCGATAAAAAGGTCTCCGCTCTGCGTGAGCGCGCCGTGGCATGGTATACCCTCTATGTGAATATCACTGGGATATTCCCACTGCTGGGCATTCTCGGCACGGTCATCTCCCTGCTGGGCATGGTGGGAAATACCTCCGATGTTGAGGGCAGCTTTTTCGCCGCGCTGACCTCTACCTTCTGGGGACTTGTTTTTGCGATGATCTTCAAATTCTTAGACGGCTTTGTATCGCCTAAGCTGGACGACGGCGAACGGGCTGCGGAGCTTTTCATGCAGAGGAAGGCGGAAAATCATCCGTCGGCAGACCTCGATGATGTCCGCGGGCTGTTCGAAAACAGCGAAAAGGACAGCCCCGAGCTGCCCGATGATAAGAAAACGGAGCCGAAAACATGAGAAGACGTAACAGCATAGGTATCGAGCTTACTCCCCTGCTGGACGTTATCCTTATCATACTGTTTCTCATAATCACCCGGAACAGCGCCGAAACAGAACGCATCGCAGAGGAATACGAACAGTCCGAACAGCATCACATCGAAAATGAAGCCCGTCTCGAAGCCGAGCTGGAGGACAGCCGTCAGCAGTCCGCCGATGCGGAAAATATCATCTCGGGCTATGAAAGCTTTGACGAATATTCGGTCATAATAGCTGTGGGGATAACGCGAAAGTCCGACGGCACACGTACAGTCTCGGTGTCGGAAAACGGCGATACTTCGTACATCTCCTACGGCTGGGACAATCTTCGCTACGGCGAGAACGCCCTGAAAGCAGAGCTGGAAAATATGATATCCTCCGCCGGGGACAGACCCGTTTTCATCTCCTTCAGCTACGACGAGAACGATATCTACCTGCGGGATCATCAGCTGATCTCATCGGTGTTGGACGATCTCGGCGGGGATGATATATATATCAAGTACAACACCCTGACCTGAAAGGAAGTATTACTATGAGCAATGAAAAAGCTCCCGAAAAGAAGAAAAAGAAAAATAAAGGCAATACCATATTTATCCTGATAATTGCCCTTCTGGCGGCGATATGCCTTTTCCTGTGGAAATTCGGATTTGGCTTCGGCGGCGGAAACGGCACAGGCTCGGACAGCGGCGCAGGCGACACTTCGCAGACCGAAACAGTCTCCGATACCGCGGAAAGCGGATCCACGGAAACCACCGCAGAAACCGAAGCGGAAACAAACAGCCTGTCCGTTGAGATAGTCGTTTCCGATGATAAAATATCCGCAAACGGCGAGGAAATGGCAGATACTGCTGCTCTTAAGGAATATCTGCTGTCCAATCACGTATCCTCCGAGGACGGCTCCGAGGGCACAAAATATACTCTCGTGGACAGCCACGCTCTGAAATCCGCATACGACAGCGCAAAGGCTGTACTGGACGAGCTGGGCTACGAATATTCCGAACAGACCGCGGAGGAATAAATGGGAAAGGTAAAGCTTAATCCGGGAACGCTGCTTGCTCCGCTCCCTGCGGCGCTGGTGACCTGCGGCGATGAAGAGAATGCAAATGTGCTGACGATAGCATGGACAGGCATACTCTGCACAAAGCCGCCTATGACCTACATTTCGGTGCGCCCCACCAGACATTCTCACAGGATAATTTCCGAAACGGGCGAGTTTGCAATAAACCTCACCACCTCGGCAATGGTTCGGGAAACCGATCTCTGCGGCGTAAAATCCGGAGCGAACACCGACAAATTCAAGCTCTGCGGGCTCCACAAGGTGCCTGCGTCCATGATATCCGCTCCCCTTATCGAGGAATCTCCCCTGTCACTGGAATGCAGGGTGGTAAAGGTCATACCCTTGGGCTCCCATGACATGTTCATGGCGGAGATACTCTGCACCGATGTCGATGAAAAATACATCGACAGCAAGGGCAAGATAAATCTCCAGCAGTCGGGGATAATGGCGTACTCCCACGGGGAATATTTCGCTCTGGGACGAAAGCTTGGCAGCTTCGGCTATTCGGTGGCTAAAAAGAAAAAGAAGAGATAAAGGCAATACCGCACAAAGCTTGTGCGGTATTGCCTAAAGATATCCGTCACAGCGTGGATATCCTGCCGTGACGGATATTTTCATTTGATCATTTACCGAAAAGCGACGAGAACAATCCCTTTTTGCCGCCCTGCCTGTTCGAAGCCTTTGAAACGCTCATGTGCTTGAATTTGTATCCCGTTTCGTCGATGACCTTCTTCATTTCGTCCTTGGATATCTCATTGGGAGTCTCAAAGACAGCCTCGCCCTTTTTATGAGAAGCGGTCACATTCTCCGCATTGAACGCCTTTTTGATCGCCTCGCAGATATGCTCCTCGCATACCTCGCACATCATTCCTTCGATCCTTACAGTCACTTTATACATACATATTCTTCCTTTCATATCATCATATTAAGTCGGATATCCTATATACGCATACAAAAAAACAAACTGCAAAACATGAAATAGTATCTGTCTATAATAAGTATACCACCGTTTCAGATAAATACAATACAAAAATCGCAGAAGAAAATGCACCTGTTTTTACACATTTAAGAGTATTTTAAGGTTCGGGAAGGGTATGACGGGCAGGGGCTCTTCATCGTGAGGGCATATTATTTTCTCCGCCCAGACCATGTTGTACCACCGTCCGAATTTATAGCCGCAGCCGTGAAATTCTCCCACGATACGATAGCCCACCCGTTTGTGGAATTCCACGCTGTCCATGGTGAGATACTCGTCATTTTCTGCGGCGGGACAGCCTATGCAGGCGTTGAGATTGGTGATGTTCTGTCTGCGGGAGATGCTTTCCAGCTCGGCATACAGCATTCTGCCGATGCCCTGTCTGCGGGAATTTTCCTTTACATAGACTGTAGTCTCCACAGCATGATCGTATGCGGCGCGGTTTTTGAACGGTCCCGTGTATGCATAGCCCAGAAGCTCGCCGTCACGCTCGGCGGCTATGTAGGGATATTTTTTCAGAGTGTTCTCAATGCGGAGCCTGAATTCGTCCGCGGTGGGAACGTCGTATTCAAAGGTTATCGCCGTGTGCAGCACATAGGGCGCATATATCGAAAGCAGTTCTTCCGCGTCGTCGGGGGTTACCATGCGGATCTTTATCATGTTTTCCATTTTTTGACCTTCTTTTTCACAGCTTATACTGCATAAAATTCTCATTTCTATCAAACCCGAAATCGGAGTAAAGCAGCACGCCCATATCCGAAGCGGTTATCTGAACAGTCCCGCAGCCGTAATCACGGGCTTCCTGTACCACTCTCGAAAGCAGCTCCCTTGCGATACCTCGGCGGCGGTATTCCTTGTCGGTGTACATGCTCGAAAGTATGCCCGTCCTGCCGCTTGGACAGCCGAAATAGGGCGGTCTCTCCACGAAGGACATCCCGCTTGTGCCGACGATTCGCCCGTTATCCACAGCTATCCACGACACAAAGCTGCCGTCCGACATATGACGGTGATAATAGTCCAATAGCGGCGGCACAAGGTCGATATCCTCCTTTGCGCCCTCCTCGCGGAGCTGTTTTATCCGCAGCCCGATAAATTCTTCAAGACGGGCTTCGGTCAGCTTTTCATAGGTTATATCCATGCTTTCTCACACCTCCACGTTATGCATATGCCCCATATACTCCTCCACGGAGATAACAAACCGTCCGCTCGGATAGCTGTCACATTCCTCGGAGTCGTCCTCTTTTCGGTATATCTCACAGCAGTTTATCACCGGATATTTCCCCTCCCAATGAAAAGGGTCTTTGTCCGCGGTATCGTAATAATCGCAGTCAAGAAATTCAAGGGGATAGCACAGCTTATCAAAGGGCTCCATAACATCGGGGATACTATACAGCATAATCTCATAGGGTCCTCCCCAGTAACAGCCATGCACCGCCATTACATGGTTTTCCTCGTTATATGATATCTCCGTCCAGATAAAGGTCTCGGTATAGTCCCCTCTCACGGGATATGCCCCGTAGGAATCCGAGCCCTTCGGAAAATATCGGTACTCCGCCATATCCGACAGCCGCAGCACATTATACCCGTACAGGTTATCGTTATAGAAATAGTACCGCTCCCCGCCGATATCGGCTATCTGATGAAGAGTGCTGTCGGGGGCATCGTATCGGAAGATACACTCTCCGTCGGGAGCGATAAGCTCCCACTTTGAGCATTCCTTCACGCTGATATCGGTGATATGCTTTTCATAATAGTGCTGCTTTGCCGTATATCCGAAGCCCGCATCAACATCATATTCGCCGCTGAGAGTCCCGTCCGCGAATACTTCTGCGCAGTATGCGGCAAAGCCTCTCCGATAGCTTTCATCATAGGCTGTATTTTCAAGCGGGATATCCCACTCATAGTTAGTATTGTTCATATCCCAATATTCCTCCTTCCGCTGTGATATATTTCATTATACCACACCCGCCCGAAGAATTCAACCCGTCGCTTTCTATACGGTATAAAAATTGCCTGAATATGTAATTTCCCATACCTGCAATCATAAAATTTAACAAAAAAATAACTTAAGGTTTATATCCGCCATTCCCCACTTCTTGACATTTTTCGTCCCGATGTGATATAATTATTTTGAGAATACCTTTCATTATTTATACGACATTTAAGCCGCAGTAAGGAGATGAAGCAAAATGACGTTTAATGTGACCGCAGAATGCATAGCTATGTATATATCCTTGATAATCGGTATCTCCGTTTCGCTGAGCGTGGCTAAGTGGAACAGCGAAAAAAGAGTGTTCGTAGCCTGCGCCTTTTCTATCTCACTAAGTTCATTTTTTAATATACTATCGGCTGTTTTTATAAACAATTACGGTATTGTGCCAAGGTGGCTCAACTATATCGTGACCATACTGTATTTTACATTTCTGTTTGTCACTCTGGCTATTTACTGCACCTATTTTCTGAATATCATCGAACGGGAGGACTCGTCGTGGAAAAGACTCTATAAAAAAGCGGTGGCCATTCCGCTGTATGCGTCACTTGCGATAGTCTTCACCACGCCGCTGACAAAGCTGCTGTTCAGCTTTGACGACAGCGGATATGTCCGCGGACCTTTAAGCAAGATAACCTATGCGGTCATGATGTACATGGCTTTTCTGATAGTTTTCGCCGCTCTGCAAAACGGCAGGAAAACTACCTTCCGTGTTAAAATTCTCATAGCCTTCTTCCCCGTGCTTTCGGGAATGGTCATGCTGGTTCAGTTTTTCGCAAGCAATATCCTCCTTACGGGAACTGCCGCTCTGGGGCCGCTTATCCTCATGTTCCTTTATCTGGGCACCGATATCGTGGACATTGACAGCGTTACCGGCTTTTTCGGCAGCAGGAGCTTCTCCGATGCTGCGGCAAAGCGTCTGCAAAAAAACGACAGTTTCTGCTGTGTGATGCTCAACGTGAACAACTCCCAGGAGCTGAAAGAGACCTTCGGCAGACAAAAGCACAGACAGCTCATCACCCTTGCCGCAGTCAAAGCGGAGAGCGTTATGCCGAGAGTGCCATCGTTCCGCTATTCCGAGAACAAATTCATCTTTATCTTCGACAATAGATCCTCGGAGGATATCGAAGAACTGATAAACGACATCAACAATGAGTTCGCAAAGGAGCTCACCTTCGATAACACCGTTGTATGCATCAGCATAAGCATGTCGGCAGTAAGCTGCCCCGAGCAGGCTGATACAGCCGAACGGCTCACCGAGCTTCTGGAATACTGCGCCTTGCAGGCAAAAAAGAGTAAGACCTCCAATATCTGCTTCTGCGACGACAGCGCTCTTGCACGGATAAGCCGCAAAAAGGAGATAACCGATATCCTCAAACGGGAGCTCAACGCCGAGGAAAACAGCTTCGAGCTGTTCTATCAGCCTATCTACGAGGTATCCAGCGGAAGATTCCGCACCGCCGAGGCGCTTATCCGTCTGAACAAAACAGAGATAGGTCCCATATATCCCGATGAATTCATACCGATAGCCGAGGAAATGGGGCTGATAGTCCGTCTGGGAGAAATAGTACTGGACAAGTCCTGCCGCTTTATCTCGGAGCTTATGAAGGATAATATCGACTTTGAAGCCATTTCCGTCAATTTTTCCGTTCAGCAGATAATGCGCAGCGATATCGTGGAAAAGGTCGTAGATACGGTACGCAGATACGATATCCCGCCCGAAAAGCTCAGGATAGAGATAACCGAAAGCGTTATCATCGACAATTTCAGCCACGTCAAAAATATGATGAACGAGCTGGGCAGCTTCGGCATAAAATTCTACATGGACGATTTCGGCACGGGCTACTCCAACCTCTCCAATATGATAGAGCTCCCCTTCGAGTACCTTAAGATAGACAAATCTCTTGTATACAGCGCCGAAAAGTCGGAAAAGGCGTACTTTATCCTTTCGTTCATCTCCCAGGCGTTCATCAGGCAGAACGTGAAGATACTTACCGAGGGCGTGGAGACCGAAAAGCAGGAGCGGATAGTGGACACCATAGGCGCTTCCTACATTCAGGGCTTCCGCTTTGCAAGACCTGTGAACGGCGATACCGCAAAGGAGTATTTCCTCGGCATAAGAAACGACGCCGTATGATAACCGCATATGAAATGCGCAGACTTCCTTTTCGGAGTCTGCGCATTTTTATGCCCTCATGCGGGAATTGATCTTATTATGCTCCGCCGTCAGAATGTCATTCCGTCATAGGATATGGAAGCTATCTTCCAGAGTCCGTCTGTAAAAACGATGTCAAGCTGCATTTCACATTCACCGCCGAAATTGTCAAACTTAGTAACTGCGGAAAAGCTGCTGTCGCTTACATCTGTGATCGAGATAACGGGCTCGCCGTCCTCTGATATCCACGGATATCCGCAGCCCTTTGCGGTCACATAGCCATAGAGCGCTCCGTCAACATCTATGTAATAGGGCTGCTCACCGCCTAAGATGTGCGAATATCTGCTTTGGATAAGTTCATCGGTAAGATTCTCCGTCATATACTCTTCAAGGTCTGCGGTGTTTTCAAACTGCGCATACACCCTTGCATACTGTCTTCCGTCCTGTTCTACAGTGTCAGTCTCATCCTTCGGGATATTTCCGCCGCCGATACAATCTATGTAATCAAGCGCGCCCATAAGTCTGCTTGCTTCGGCGGTAAGCTCCTCGGTCATATCAAGGGTGACTTCCGTATCAGCCGAGGTATCATTCCGAGCAGCTTCCGTTTCGGTTTCCTCGGCATGATTTTCGGTTTCGGCAGCCTCTGTTTGCAGAGCAGCAGATTCTTCCGAAATTATGTCTGTAATTTTTTCCTCGGTTATTACCGACGTTATTTCGGGAGACTTTGTGTCTGCGTTATCCGAACAAGCCGATAAGAGCATACATATTGATGATAATAATATAATTACATTTTTTCTTTTCATTTTTCTTTTTCCTTTCAGCAATATAACGACCGTCTTACGGCTAATTCTGCTAAATTGAGATCCACCAACGCACCAAATCTATCAATAACAGCCGCACAGCATTCACTTTGCGAAAGCTAACGTTCGTTTTCTGCGATAATTATACCACACCCGTTATCGCTTGTCAAGGGAAATCGCCGGATCACCTACATTTTTTTGCTCTTGACGAAGCAATGATGATAGTGCGTACTCAAACGCTGAAAGCATCAATTTCAATGTCGTTTGCTGTTACCGACACATTGTATAGTAATTTCGCAGGCGGGCTTTGTGCGGGGTTGCCAATTATCCTGCCATCTGACAGATAAGCTCATTGAATCTCTCCGCAAACATCGGAGGGATATTATGAGCAGCCTTTTCCCATATCTCACAGCTGCAGTTTTTGTTCATTCGGCTCAGGGCAGCTGCGCTGTCCGCAACGACCTTCTGCTCTCTGCCGCCTGCCAGCACCTTGACGGGTATCGTCACATTTTCAAAGCCCTTAAGCGAATCCACAGTAATGCCGTTGTCAACGGAATTGCGTATCGTTTCAATGGATACCCTCTGCATCTGTTCAACAAATTCTGCCCGCTGAGCCTTTGGCAGTCCGTTCATTGCTCCTATCAGACTGCAAAGCCACTTTTTCTTAAATAAAGCGAACTGCTTTTCATTTGCCTTCATCACATTATCCACCGTTTCCTTATCCTTGCAGAGCCATGGGCTTACAAGTATGGCACAGTCAAACAGCTCCTGATGCTCCGCCACGAGCCTGCAGCCTATCTGAGCGCCTAAGGAAAAGCCCACAAGCGCCGTCTTCTGACCGAGAGAAGCAATATATCCCGCAAGCTCCCCGACCTGCTCGTCCGCATTGAATATCCTGTCCGCTTCATTTCCGAACCCCATTAAATGAGGTACGATAATATGATACCTGTCAGCCAGCGTATACTGCCTGCCGAATGAATGCACAAAATTTGCCCCGTGAAGCATAACAATTATCTTTGCGTTTTCTTTTCCGTATTCTTCACAATACATTTTAAACACTCCTTAATCTGTGCTGTAACGCATGATTAAAGCAACACCGCACAAAGCGCACCTAACGGTTTTGTGCGGTGTTGCCTTAGTATTATAGTAAACGACATTAGAAATTGAACTTGAAGTCAAGCAAAATCTTGCATATATGGATTTTGCGCAGACTGAAAGCATCAATTTCAATGTCGTTTACTATATATAACCTCTCTACTTGTTGTATTTTTTGTACCCCGGATGCTTGCCTGTAACGCCGTATTGGGGACGCATAGCAATAAGCCTGTCGATGTTTTCTCTTGAAATGTCCTTTGCACCGCCCAGAAGCCTTGCAACAAGTGATATCTGAGCCTGAAGCTCCAGAGTTTCCATTCGGTAGTAAGCTGTTGTCAGGTCAGCGCCTACGGTCAGAGCACCGTGGTTTTCAAGGAGCATAACATCATGCTCCTGCAAATAAGGCTCGATCGCTTCAGGGACCTCATATGTTGAAGGCGTGCCGTAAGGAGTCAGCGGGACCGAACCGACTGCGATAACCGTTTCGATCATGCAGTAATCGTCCAGCGACTGATGAGCGCATGCAAAGCCTGTTGCAACAGGCGGATGTGCGTGAACGACAGCTCCCACATCGGGTCTGTCATGATAGCATTTCAGATGCATTTTAACTTCGGAAGAAGGACGCCAGCCCTCGGCGGCTTCGATAATGTTGAAATCGTCATCTATAAGACCGATCTTATCGGGGGTTATTTCAGCTTTGGAAACTCCCGTTTGAGTAGCAAGGTATCTGCCTTCTGCAACCTTTACGGTAACGTTTCCGTCATTGGCTGCTACCCAGCCCTTCTGCCACATCTTGCGGCAGACCTCGACCATTTTTTCTTTGATATCTTCGTACATAAATAATTCCTTTCAAATAATGTGCTGCTGCATAGATACGTATCCTTTACGGATATCCGTGCTTACACAACTCCTTTTTGCAGCATTATGTTGGCATAGATCGCTTTTTCGCCTGTTGCGACAATAGCATAAGCTGTTTTGGCTTCCTCGTAGAAAGCGAAACGCTCGATCTCTCCGATAGCGTCTGCGCCCCTTTCGTCGTGCTTTGCGACTATTGCCCTGTATTCATCCCAGATAGGTGTTTCTGCGTTGTCGCCGGGCATTACCTGCATAAGATTTACAGGCTTTTCAACATAGGTGTCAAGCGGAAAAAGCTGCAGGATCGCGTCAAGCAGTTCGGGCACTCCGTGACCGTCGCAGCGTATCACCTTTGCGTTTTTGCCAATGCTTTCACAGGGAAAATTTCCGTCGGCGATAACTATTCTGTCGCTGTGACCCATTTCGCAGAGAGTCTTTAACAGCTCGGGCGACAGTATAGCAGGTATATTCTTAAGCATTTGCCGTTACCTCCTTGTATTTTTTGTAAGCTTCTTCCCACTTATCGGCATCCTCAGGCAGGAATGTATATATCCTTTCGGAGCTTCTCACGATAGCTCTCGCTTCGGCAAGACCCGATATCTCGCCCATTGCCATAAGCTGTACTGCTATATTGCCCAGAGCGGTGGCTTCAACAGGACCGCTTGATACGGTGCAGCCGCAGGAGCAGGCAGTAAGCTGCGGCAAAAACCTGTCCTTTGTTCCGCCTCCGACCATGTAAACGGCGGAGTATTCCCTGCCTGTGCAGGCTTCAAGCTCTTCCTTTGCACTGCGGTATTTCAGAGCAAGGCTTTCATAAATGCACCGCATTATCTCACCGTCATTCTGCGGAACGGGCTGACCTGTACGGCTGCAATACTCGCATATACGCTTCGGGATATTCCCGGCGGGAGTAAACTCAGGTGCGTCAGGGTCGATAAAGCTCTTGAACGGCGCAGAAGCTCTCGCCATGCTTTCAAGTTCCGCAAAGCTGTATTCCCTGCCCTCTCTTATCCATTGACGGCGGCTTTCCTGAATTAGCCACAAGCCTATGATGTTCTTGAGGAAGGAGGTCTTTTCATCGCAGCCAAGCTCGTTGGTGACGTTGAGCCTGAAAGAATTCTCGTCTATCACAGGTGAGTCAAGCTCCGTTCCGAGCAGACTCCATGTTCCGCAGGAAAGGAAAATAAAATCCTTTTCCGCAGCAGGCGCTGCCGCCAAAGCGCATTGCGTATCATGTCCGCATGAGGCGATGACCTTTATCGGCGGAATGTCAAGCTCTTCGCAAAGCTCAGCCGAAAGAGTCCCCACAACGCTGCCGCTTTTGATTATCGGCGGCATGAGCGAAGCCTTTATGCCAAGCTTGTCAAGGACCTTGTCCGACCACTGCTTTTCTTTTGCGTCAAACAGCTGCGTGGTGGAAGCTATCGACTGCTCGGCGAGTATTTCTCCGCTTAAAAAATACTCGAATAAGTCGGGCATCAGCACAGCCTTATCTGCACGCTCAAGCAGCTCGGGACGGTTTTTCACAAGACTCAGAAGCTGAAAAGCCGTGTTTATCTCCATAAACTGATTGCCCGTAATGTTATAGAATTCGGCCTTGTCGATAAGCTTAAAGCTTTCGTCCACCATTCCCGAAGTTCTGCCGTCACGATAGTGTACGGGGTTTTCAAGCAGTCTGCCGTCCTTGTCCAGCAGACCAAAATCAACTCCCCAAGTATCGACCGACACGCTTTCGACGCCGCAGTGCTTAGCCTTGATAAGGCTCTGCTTTATCTCATGAAAAAGCCGCAGAACATCCCAGTACATAGTGCCGTTCAGTATAACAGGATCGTTTGAAAAACGGTGTATTTCTTCAAGGGATATTTTCTTGCCGTCAAATGTTCCGACAATAGCACGCCCCGAAGACGCTCCGAGGTCTATGGCTAAAACCTTTTTCATCTGTTCATCTCCCAATTGAGTATTCGGGATCATCTTATGGTGACCTCTATTAACCCCTTTTTTTGAAATTGCAGTCACGTATTTAAGCCATTTTCGGGTATTAATTTGCAGAAAAATATAGGTTTTTAGAGGTCACCTTATATTCTTATACATAGGACCGTAAGCCGCACAGGCTCTGAAATCCTGACCTTCCTTGTCCATGCCGAAAGCGTTCCACGCAGCAGGACGGAATATCTTGTCCTCGGGAACGTTATGCATACATACGGGTATTCTCAGCATAGAGCAGAGGGTGATCAGATCTGCTCCGATGTGACCGTAGCTGATGGCACCGTGATTTGCGCCCCAGTTGTTCATCACGTCGTAAGCGGTCTTGAATGCGCCTTCTCCCGTCGTTCTCGGAGCAAACCATGTGCAGGGCCATGTGTAGTCGGTTCTCTTCCACAGCTTGTCGGTAACCTCGTCGGGAAGCTTGACAGTCCAGCCTTCCGCTATCTGCAGCACGGGACCCAGCCCCTTTACAAGATTCAGACGTATCATTGTTGCAGGCATTTCTGCGTCGGTGACAAAGCGTGAAGAATATCCGCCGCCTCTGAAATATCCGAGATCGGCAGGGTTCCATGTGGTCTTGCTCATGATAGCCTTCTGATCTTCCTCGGTGACCTCGTACCACGGTTTCATAGTGGGATCGCCGTTTTCGTCCTTTGCCCCGCCGTTTGCGTCAAGGCAGGCAGCGCCTGAGTTGATAAGGTGGATAAATCCGCCTGCTTCCTTAGCCTTGCCTTCGATGTCATAGCCTGTTGCCTTTTTGACTGCTTCGGGCGACCAGTATGTACGAACATCCGCAAAGATCTGAGCACGGTTTGTCAGCAGCTTCATAAACAGCATGCCAAGTCCGTTGAGAACGTCGTTTTCGGTGGCAAGAATGTAAGGCTCCCTTGCGCCGTTCCAGTCGAATGAGGTGTTGAGCATAGCTTCGGGGAAGTCGCAGTTGGGATAGAAATCAGTCCATTGACGCTGACCCTGGAAGCCTGCGGCAATAGCGTTGTGACCGACCGATTCTTCCTCGCAGCCCTCGGGGAGATTTTTGTTTCCGTTCATAAGGTCTTTGATAATGCACATCATCTTAACGACAAATTCCCATTGTTCATCCTTGACCTCTCTTGACTTGCGGACTTCCTCGGGGTTCTTGTCGAAGCCTTCAATACAGTATTTCTTTGTCCATTCAAGAGCCTTTTTAAATTCGTTTTCGTCATAAACGCCTTCGGTCATTCGTCTGATTATCTCCACCTCATCGACCGATTCAACTCTCATGCCCAGATATTCTTCAATAAATTCGGGGCTGATTATAGAGCCGCCGATACCCATTGTCACCGAGCCTATCTGCAGATAGCTCTTGCCTCTCATCGTGGCAGCGGCGACGGCACATCTTGCAAAACGCAGCAGCTTTTCCTGAACGTCTTCGGGAATGGAAGTGTCGTCTGCCTCCTGAACGTCGTGACCGTATATCCCGAAAGCCGGAAGACCCTTCTGAGCATGTGTTGCAAGTACCGAAGCAAGATAAACGGCGCCGGGTCTTTCGGTTCCGTTAAAGCCCCATACGCCCTTGATAGTCATAGGGTCCATGTCCATGGTCTCGGCGCCGTAGCACCAGCAGGGAGTAACGGTCAGCGTGATATCAACTCCGCATCTCTTGAATTTGTCGGCGCATGCGGCAGCTTCCGCAACTCTGCCGATGGTCGTGTCGGCGATGACCACCTTGACAGGTTCACCATTTGAATACCTGATGTTTTCTTCAAAAAGTCTTGCCGCAGCCCTTGCCATGTTCATGGTCTGCTCTTCAAGTGATTCTCTTACCTTGAGATAGCCTCTTCTTCCGTCAATGGTCGGACGGATGCCGATAACGGGATAATCTCCGATAAGTCTGTTTTCAGCCATATTAATACCTCCGAAAAAATAATTGGATATTCTTAAGGCAACACCGCACAAAAGCTTGTGCGCAAGATGCACCGTCAGATTTTTTGTCAGATTGTATAGAAATTTCGCAGGCGGGCTGACGCCCGGCAAGAAATTTCTGTGCAATATGACGGAAAATCTGCAAGCAGATTGCGTGCAAAGCCGTCAGGCGGGCTTTGTGCGGTGTTGCCTTAGGTGTCTCGCTGTCCCATAGACAACAAATATATACATATTAAATATACCACATTTTTTACAGTTTGTCTTGTTTTTTTTACATTGCCGAAGTAAAACTTTTATGTCCTTTTTTGGACAGTTTTTACAAAAAATCAGGACAAATGAACTGTAATTATGTAACAGTCACCTCGTCAAAGTGGTTTGAACGAGGTGACCATACAGCAATATCCCCCTCCGCGGTATAGCAGATGGGGGGATACTATTCTCTGTACTGTTATTATTCTATTGTCGTTCTCTCGGTCATATTGTGAATGACCTCCTTGATAAGCAAAGGCAGGAACGGCTTTGTGATGTAGTCGTCACAGCCCAGCTCCGCAAACTCGCCTGCCAGCTCGAGCTCCTTATCGCCCGTCATAAACACAACGGGAATATTATAATTCTCGCGGATAGCCTTCAGTGTTTCGATGCCGTCCATGCCCGGCATCCTCACGTCAAGCAGTATCAGGTCAAAGCTCATCTGCTCAAGCGCCTTTATGGCGTCCGTGCCGCTGCGGACGGACACTATCTTATAAGCAGGCTCGTCGCTCATAATTTCCGCTATGAGCTTATGGTTTATGACCTCATCGTCCACTATAAGTACTCTGCGATGTATTTCGTCAGCCTGCTTCATTGTGTAATCCTTGTCCTCGTCGATCATTTCCAGCATAACATCTGCGATCTTAGGGTCAAATTGTGTGCCTCTGCCCTTTTCAATCTCGCCGCGCACAACAGCCTGCGGCAGTGCCTTACGATAGCTTCGGTTGCTTGTCATAGCGTCGTATGAATCTGCAACGCCGAGTATTCTCGCCGCCTCGGGTATTTTCTCTCCCGAAAGTCCGTTGGGATAGCCCTTGCCGTCATATCTTTCGTGATGATACTTTGCGCAGATGGCAATAAGCTTGTTGCCCGAGATACCGCGCAGGATATTATATCCTGTAATAGAGTGTATTTTGATTATATTGTACTCCTCGTCGGTGAGCTTGCTTGCCTTGTTGATTATCTCCACAGGAATGCGTATCTTGCCGATGTCATGCAGCAGACCTGCCCGATAGATCTCATCCTGCTCCTCACGGGACTTGCCCATTCTCTCCGCTATCATACGGGAATACTCCGCCACACGCCGTGAATGACCGCTGGTATATCTGTCCTTGGCGTCCACAGCTTCACTGAGAGCAGTGACCGTCTGGATAAGCAGACTTTTCATTTCCTTCTGCTGCATAATAAGCTCATCGGTCTGCTTGCCTATTGTGTTTTCCAGCTGCCCCCGCAGAGTTTCCAGCTCGTTTTTCCGCAAAATGATCAGTATAAGGCTTACAATGCTAATTATCATTAACAGCAGTATATCCGTGCAGACCGCAGCAAGATATACCCGATATATGGATGTCCCCCAGGGCTTAACATCCGTTTTTACGGTGTAGACTGTTTCCTGCAGCACCTTTCCGCCTGAGCTGTCCAATACCTGCAGGCAGATGTGGTATTCGCCGTTTTCAGGCCTGTACATTCTTATAGGCTCTATCTCATTCCAGCTGTAAAGCTTGGGGGCTTCCTCCAGCTCGCGCACATAAAAGCGCACCTTTGCATCGGTGAAAGCAAAATTGCGCACCGAAGCATAAACGGAGATATTTTTCGCATTGTCGGGTATATTGAAGGTGTCGTCCGCAGGAATTATTCTTTCATCGTCACATTCCAGCGATACGATACCGTATTTCATATCCGTGTCATTATTGACCGCATTACGGTCAAATACCATAACACCGCTGTTGCTGCAAAGATACAGCTCGCCGTTCTCGGAGATATAGTTCCAGGAGTTTGCTGTAAGTCCCGAGAACAGACCCTCGCCTGCGCTGTAAAGTCTTATCCTGCTGCAATTGTCGTCGCAGAGGTCAGCAAGCTTTATCTCATAAAGTCCCGCGCTGCAGGTCACATAAGCTGTGTCGCCGCAGAGCATTATATCGTAATTGTTGAAATACGGAAAGCTTTCCAGCTTTCTTATGCTGCCGTTTTCGTCAATGCAGCACAGGGAGTTGCTTGTTACGACAAGATATTTGTCTTCGCAGGGAATTATCCTGAGTATAACATCGGAGGGAAGACCGTTTTCGGTGGAATATTTCTCCGTTATCCTGCCGTCGTTTATGACATAAATACCGCTGCCGTCGCTGCCCGCCCAGACAGAGCCGTCATATCCCTCTGCGACAGACAATATCTGCGTATTGCCCATACCGTCCTCACCGGTAATGGTCCCTGCAAGCCGATCGTCCTTGATAAAATTGATACCGTCAGCTGTTCCTATGGCAAATGTACCGTCGGAAAGCTCGGCTATACATCTGAAACGGTCACTTGTAACGCCGCAATTCCCGGTATTGTACTGCTTTATCTCACCTGCGGCAGTGTAGTTGATGAGTCCGTTGTATGTGCAGAGCCACAGTCCGCCTGCGGAATCGGTGTAAATGCAGCGGACTCTCGTGCCGTCGGTCATTTCCTCAAGTACATCATATTCACTGTTCAGACCGCTTTTGTTGAACACCACCATGCCCTTGTCCGTGCCGCAGAAATAACTTCCGCGGTACATTGTAACAGCATTTACCACCTGACTTTCCGCTTCGATACGCTCAAACGCGTTTACAAAGGGGCTCTCCGCCAGCTTCATAACTCCGTAATGCTGCGATGCAAACCAGATATTGCCCTGATAATCCTCAAAAATACTGTTTATGGATTCGTCAAAGCCGTCAATATTCATAGGGATATATTGTCCGTCGCAGTCAATATATCCCAGACCCGAGCCGAGTGATATCCATATATATCCGCGGCTGTCCTCAAAAACAGCGGAAATTTTGTCTGCGGGCACATTTTTTTCCTCGCTCAGAGCTATCCCGTCGTCCGATATTTCCGCCGTGAAAAGCTCGCCCGTTTCCGTGCCCACAAGCAGTCCGTCCGATGTACACGCCAGGCAATAGAAGAAGTAACCGCTCTCTGACGGAGTCAGCGTCTGATCCCCGTCAATAGCGTAAAGACCGCCGTTGTTGTCAATAACAAACAGCTTTCCGTCATATATTTCCATATCGACCGTAAAGTTTATATCGTGGGGCAGCACATCAATGTTATCATCGGGATCAAACCTGCATATTTTTTCGCTTGTGCCGACGTAAACTGTGCCATCCTCATCCTCGGCAAAGCAGCGCACGGAGTTTGTCGGCAGACCGTCCTCCTCATTAAAGTATGTATATTTACCGTCTTCGTATCGAGCAATACCCGCATCGTTTATGCCTATCCAGAGTCTGCCCTTGCTGTCCTCCATCATGCTTACAACATTTACAAGACCGCCCTCGCGGATAAATTCGAACTGATTTCCGTCATACCGTGAAAGTCCTGCGTAGCTGCCTATCCATATGTAACCGTCCTCGGTCTCGCAGATAACATTTGCCTCGGAGGACACCATGCCGTTGGTATTGTTGTATATCTCCGCAACGAAGTTATCGTCCAGCACATTTACGTCCTCGGCAGAGACGTCCATCGGGCATATCACCGCCCCGTAAAGGATACATACCGCCAGAATAACGGGCAGCGTCTGCTTAGGAGCGCCCTTATCCTTTTTCAGCTTTGATATAATGTATATTATAAACAGCGCCAGCAGCATACAAACCTGCTTGTCTAATATCTCCACGATCATCTCGCCTGCAAGCGCCGCAGCATTCGGCGGCGCATCGTACCATCTGAGCATGTCCACCAGGGTATCTCCCCAGATGTTGCCGGAATATCCGCCTTTGATAATAATATTCAGCGGAGTTGATATGAGAGCGCATATAATTCCCAGCCAGAAGCTTGCGACAATTGTTTTTATCACACTTTCAAAATACCCTTTTTTTATAAAAAGGTATATGGCCACCGCTGCCACAGCGCTTGTCACAGCGTAAAATATCGCTTTGGGATAATAAAACGACAGTATGATATTAGACGTTATCCCCGTAAAAATTCCGCTCCATATGCCGCCGAAATAGGACGCCAACACAGTGCCTATCATATCTGACCAGACAGGCAGCTCAAGCGTCTGCGCAGCATATCGTCCTGCCAGATTAATAATAATCCCCGCCAGAGTAACAGCGGCAAATTTAATGAACCGCTGATCAAATCGTTTCACTGCACTGCAAGTGTAGTATCGACACATCTCAGTATCGGATTTTCGAGCGTCGGAAACGTTGGCTTCGCCTTTATTCGGCGATTTCTTATGTACTTTTTTCAAATTCATCCCTATCCCCCCGATATGAAGGTATAAAATCGACATTATACTACAATTATATAATAAAATACTATATTTTGCAACTACAAAATATGATGAAATTCAAAAAAAATTGCGAACCAAACTTTAAGGCAATACCGCACAAAGCCCGCCTGCGAAATTTTCTATACAGTCTGACAAAAAATCTGACGGCGCATCCTGCGCACAAGCCTTGTGCGGTGTTGCCTTAAATGTTCTGTTTCGTGAACTATTGTAAGTGCCGTTTAGAGCGGCAAGCCCAGCCTTCTTCGAGAAGTCTGCATATTGTTCGCGCTGCCGACGGAGCAGAGCGGATTTCGCTGTGAACTGTTCGGCTTCGCAGCAGGTGTAGTCGGGTTCGTCAATGCCGGGGATAACGGGGTAAAATCATGCCTCCAGTTCGCACCCTTAAGTCCTTTTATTGACCGATACAATCAGATTTACCTCAAATGAAAAAGAATTATGGTCATTATATACAATATTTGACGGGTAATTTGTATATAAATTCATATTGACATTTCTCTATCTATTGAATATAATGATATATAGAAAATTATCAATACGATAAACGTTACTATACATATAAACTATGCTTTTCTGAAAGGAAAGATCAAATGGATATTGATGTAAAAAGGACAGCAATTATATTCAAAGCGTTCTGCGATGAAAACCGTATAAGAATATTACAGCTTTTGCAAGGCGGAGAAAAATGTGCCTGTATGCTTCTTGAAGAGATGAATATTACTCAGCCCACTCTTTCTCATCATATGAAGATACTCTGTGACAGCGGTATTGTTATCGGGCGCAAAGAGGGAAAGTGGATGCATTATTCCATTTCCGAAGCAGGGATAGAATATGCGCAGGAATATCTGACCTCGCTGAAAAATGACAAGGAGGATAACTGCAATGAGTAAAGCTGACAAGGCTCTGGAGCTTTTTTCAAATAATTTCAACTGTTGCCAGTCAGTATTTGCTGCATTTGCACCTGATTTCGGGCTTGACGAAAAGCTCGCATTAATGCTTGGAACAGCTTTTGGCGGCGGTGCAAGAAACGGTGAGATGTGCGGTGCGGTTTCGGGAGCACTTATGGTGTTGGGACTGAAATACGGTCATTTTGATGCGTCCGACAGTGAACAGAAGTCAAGGGCTTACTCCATAGCAGTCGAGTACACAAAACGTTTCAAATCAGCAAACGGCTCTATCGTCTGCCGTGACCTGCTTGGATATGATCTGTCCAAGCCCGATGAAATGGCTTGTATCAAAGAAAAGGGACTGTTCGCTGATGTCTGCCCAAAAGCGATAAAAAGCGCTGTGGAAATACTTGAAAGTGTTCTTGCCGAATATGAATAGAAAATAAGCCGTGTTCTTCACGGCTTCATCAAAACAGTATAAATAGATATATTTAGATTTATTTATAGAAAGGCAAGGTTTTAATGGAAACTCTCGGAACTATATGGGAATTTTTTCAGAATGAGATACTGGGTATGGCTTGGCTGAACAGGATTATCGGCTCGGTGCTGAACGCTCTCGGTCTTGACACAAGCGGAAAAATCGGCGGAAGCATCAACTTTTTCATTTATGATATGATAAAGATCATGGTGCTTCTCGGAATACTGATTTTTATCATATCATATATCCAAAGCTATTTCCCGCCCGAACGCACAAAGAAAATACTCGGACGCTTTCACGGAATAACGGCAAATATAATAGCCGCTTTGCTGGGTACGGTAACGCCGTTCTGCTCCTGTTCGTCAATACCTCTTTTTATGGGATTCACAAGTGCAGGTCTTCCCCTTGGCGTAACTTTTTCTTTTCTTATTTCGTCGCCTATGATTGACCTGGGTTCGCTTGTTCTGCTTATGAGCATTTTCGGGTGGAAGGTCGCTGTTATATATGTTTTGGTCGGACTTGTGATAGCTGTCGCAGGCGGTACGCTTATTGAAAAGCTTCATCTTGAAGATCAGGTGGATGAATTCATACGAAAAGCAAAGGCTATCGACGTTCCGCAGGAGCAGCTTCGCTTCAAAGGCCGTGCAAAATACGCCGCCGATAAGGTTTTGGAAACGGCAAAAAAGGTTTTCCCTTACGTCCTTATAGGCGTTGCCATAGGCGCAGTTATCCATAACTGGATTCCGGAAGAATTTATAGTAAACCTTCTCGGTGACAATAATCCTTTTGGAGTAATTATCGCAACAATTGCAGGCGTTCCCATGTATGCGGATATTTTCGGCACTATCCCTATTGCCGAAACAACAGGATAGATCTTGTCCAGAGGACGGTTCTGCCACTCGTTTACTTCGGGGAGAATTTTGTCGGTTATACGGGAAATGAGCCCCTGTGAGATCTCGGAACCGTAGATCTCCTTGAGCGTATCTTCAATGTCGCGCTAGGACATTCCCTTAGCATACATTGCCATGATTTTCTGTTCAATTTCATCTGTGCGGGTCTGTCTTTTTTCGATGACCTTCGGTTCAAATTCACCGTTACGATCGCGGGGAATGGAAATCTCGCATTCGCCGTAATCGCTGATTATTGTCTTCTTAACATAGCCGTTGCGGCTGTTTCCCGAGTTGTTTCCTGCAACCGAATTTTTCTCATAGCCGAGATGCTCATCTATCTCTGCTTCCAGCATCTGCTCGATTGTTCCTGCGAATAATCGCTTTAATTTTGCCTGAATATCTCCTGTGCTTTCACAGTCTGCCATAAGAAGCTGTACAAGCTCCATTTCCTTTTCGCTTAAGCCGTGATTTCTGTTTTTCATACCTTTTTACCTCCAATTTTCTTTGTGGATATTATTGGCATTTACACAGTTGGATACCTTAGAGCTTTCCTGATTTACTAAAATTTCCCATTGAAAGAATTTTGTAATTGTTGCGTAAATTATTTTGTTTTTATAGAGTAAGTTGTAGTAGCATTCCTGTTATTCCATGAATCAGCATTCAGACTTACATATCGAAAGATGTTTAGGCAGTATTCTATCCACTCACTGACAGGTATTTTCCTTGAATCAAAAATCGTTCCTGTTGTTGGTTTGAAATACTTGCCGCATTCACATCGGTAACGCT
>JALEMR010000039.1 GCA_022768245.1 Oscillospiraceae bacterium | reverse complement strand
TAGTCGCCCTCTGTGAAGGTCTTGCCTGCGAGAGTGAACTTCTTGTTAGCCTCGTCCATAACGATATCGGAGCAGCCGGATACGCAGCATGTACCCATACCACGAGCAACAACGGCAGCGTGAGAGGTCATACCGCCTCTGACTGTCAGGATACCCTGAGAAGCCTTCATACCTGTGATATCCTCGGGGGATGTCTCAAGACGAACGAGAACTACCTTTTCGCCTCTTGCGTTCCAAGCCTCGGCGTCCTCGGCTGTGAATACGATCTTACCGCATGCAGCTCCGGGAGAAGCGCCTAAGCCCTTGCCCATAGGAGTAGCAGCCTTGAGAGCCTTTGCATCGAACTGGGGGTGGAGAAGAGTATCGAGGTTTCTGGGGTCGATCATAGCCACAGCCTCTTCCTCGGTTCTCATGCCCTCGTCAACGAGGTCGCATGCGATCTTAAGAGCAGCCTGAGCTGTTCTCTTTCCGTTACGAGTCTGGAGCATATAGAGCTTGCCGTGTTCAACGGTGAACTCCATATCCTGCATATCTCTGTAGTGATTTTCGAGAGTGCTGCAAACGTCCTTGAACTGTGCGAAAGCCTCGGGGAACTTCTGCTCCATCTCGGTGATGTGCATAGGAGTACGAACGCCTGCAACAACGTCCTCGCCCTGTGCGTTTGTAAGGAACTCGCCGAACAGACCCTTAGCGCCTGTTGCGGGGTCACGGGTGAATGCAACGCCTGTTCCGCAGTCATCGCCCATGTTTCCGAATGCCATGGACTGAACGTTTACTGCAGTACCCCAGGACGAGGGGATATCGTTGTCGCGGCGGTATACGTTAGCACGGGGGTTATCCCATGAACGGAATACAGCCTTGATAGCGCCCATAAGCTGCTCCTTGGGGTCGGAGGGGAAGTCTGTGCCGATCTTAGCCTTATATTCAGCCTTGAACTGACCAGCCAGCTCCTTAAGGTCGTCAGCGGTGAGCTCAACGTCCTGCTTAACGCCCTTCTTAGCCTTCATCTCGTCGATAAGCTCCTCGAAGTACTTCTTGCCGACTTCCATAGCAACGTCGGAGTACATCTGGATAAATCTTCTGTAGCAGTCCCATGCCCATCTGGGGTTATTGGACTTCTCAGCGATAACGTCAACAACTTCCTCGTTAAGACCGAGGTTAAGGATAGTATCCATCATACCGGGCATGGAAGCTCTTGCGCCGGAACGAACGGAAACGAGGAGAGGATTCTCCTTATCGCCGAACTTCTTGCCGGTGATGCCCTCCATCTTTCCGATGTATTCGTTGATTTCTGCCATGATCTCGTCATTGATCTGGCGGCCGTCCTCGTAGTACTTTGTGCAGGCTTCTGTTGTGATGGTGAAGCCCTGAGGAACAGGGAGACCGATGTTGGTCATTTCGGCAAGGTTAGCGCCCTTACCGCCCAGCAGCTCTCTCATGTTTGCATTGCCCTCGGAGAAGAGATAACAATATTTGTGTGCCATTGGTGATTTACCTCCAATAAATTTGATTTTCCCGGAAGCGGCAATATAAAAATAGAAAAAATTTCCATATAAATATATTATCGCTTTCGGCTATATATATATTATAACAGAAAACTTCCGCATTTTCTACTGTACATATACAGAAAATTATTATGCACATTTTTGTTGATAATAACCAAAAAAACGAAAACTTTTATATTGTAACAAAATAAGCATTGAAATCAGGTTAAATTTATGTAATAATATAAGTGTATAATTATTTTGACTTGGGAAGGAAAATGGGTAATATGGGGATAAAGAAAATGATCAGAGCAGCGGCGGCAGTGATGCTGTCGGCAGTAATGGCATGTACGTTTGCGGTAGGCGCGTCTGCGGCTTCGGCGGGAACCTACTACTCACAGGCTGCGGATAAGGGGACTAAGTCCACAAATGTCACGACCAACGGATATACGGGAGTCAGCGACGGCTGGTCCTGGAGCGATTCATACCATGCATTCACCGTGAATTCCAATCTGTTTGAATATAACGGTTATCTGTACCGTCTTGAATATACGGGCAAAAAGCTGCTTCTGGAGAAATACAGCTCCTCTTTCAAGTATGTGGGAAGAGCAGAGATAAAAATGGAGCTGCCCATATTCGGCGGATTTTTTGCGGGAGAAAAGTATAATTTCATCGTTTTCGGTCAGCAAAATCTTAAGGACAGCGATCAGACGGAGGTTGTCCGCGTGGTGAAATATACCAAGGGCATGAAGAAGATATCCGGCAAGAGCTTCTACGGCTGCAATACTTACATACCCTTCGACGCAGGCTCTCTCCGCATGGACGAGGAGAACGGCGTGCTCTATATCCATACCTGCCACGAGATGTATAAGACCTCCGACGGATTTCATCATCAGGCTAATATGGACTTCTTCCTGAGGGAGTCCGATATGAGCACTCTTTTCAGCAGATACGATATTTTCAATATATCCACCGGCTATATGAGCCATTCCTTTAACCAGTTCATCAAGGTGAGAAACGGCAATATCTTTACCGTGGACCACGGCGACGCTTACGAAAGAGCAATAACTGCATGTCTGCGTTCCTCCTATAAGAGCAGCTATGTGAACTATGAGAATATCTTCAATATCAAGGGCAGTATCGGTCAGAATTATACCGGAGTAGTCGTGGGCGGCATGGAGCTTTCCGACAAGAAGATACTTGTTTCGGCGGCGTCTGTTCCGCAGGATAATACCTTCGGCTCATCCGACCAGAAGAACGTTATGCTCATATCCTGTCCATATGTGCAGGGCTGCGGAGATACGAAGACTACCTGGCTCACGTCCTATAAAAAGGGCGCGGGAGTGGATATATCCGAGCCCAGGCTCACCAAGATAAACGACAACAGCTTTATGCTGATGTGGACAGAGACCAAGAGCAAGACCACTAAGCTCTATGTCACCATGATAGACGGTAACGGCGATAAGAAGGGCAAGACCCATGTATTTAAGGACGCTTATCTTTCCGATTGTCAGCCTATCGTTTATAACGGTCAGGTGGTCTGGTATGTGACTAAGAACAGCAAGCCCACATTCTACTTCCTCAACGCGGACGGCGACTTTGCGGCGCAGAAGGCGGCATATAAGAAAAAATGACATGATACGGCGGCAGAGGGGGCGACATAATGAACGAGGAGTACACCTACAATTTAAAGGACAGCTATATCCACGCCTATATGGGCGACGAGGGACGAAAACAGATACAGAAATGGAAAAAGTGCGAAAAACATCACAATATGAATTTCAGCTTTCCTGCATTCTTCTTTTCGTTCTTCTGGTATTTCTATAAGAGGGCTTATAAGGCGGGGTTCGTATTCCTTGCGCTGATAGTCGTCCTCCCGAATATCGCAGGAGTGACAACAGCTGTTATCACGGTTTCCGACGTGTTCGGCGTGCTTTCGGAGTATAAAAATGCGGAGGCTCCCAAATATACCATAGATGAGCTTAATAAGCTTGAAATGTCGGGCAGCTTCGACGGCACCGAAGAGGAATTTGATTCCTATTACCGTCAGGCTCAGCAGTACGCGGAGCTTTCTTATAAAGCGGCAGCAGCTGCGGCTGAATTTGATACCGCATATAAGCTTGCTTTTTACGTCGTTGATCTGATACTGAACCTTATTGCCGCATTGTTTTTCGACTATTTTCTGTTCAGAAAGATAAGGTATTCCATTTTCTACGAGATGGCGGGAATGAAAAGCGACGAGGAAAGCGCAGTCATCGACTGCCTGTCAAGGGCAAGGGAGTCCGACAAAACAAAGGAAAAGGGTCTGCGGACACTGCTTATCACCGCTTATGTGGTGTATATAGCGATACAGCTGTTCTTCATGTGGTGACACGATTTATACATAACTTAATATATAGGAGATAATATACTATGAGTAATGAAAACTGTGCCGTAATACTGGCGGGCGGTCAGGGAAAACGAATGAAATCCGATCTTCCCAAGCCGATGTTCGAGGTCCTCGGAGAGCCTATGCTGGAATGGGTCATAAAGGCGTGCGAGGGAGCGGATATGTCACGTCTGTGCGTGGTCACGGGCTTTAATCACGAGGTCATCGAGGAGTATCTCGGCGGAAGATACGAGACCGTCTTTCAGCCCGAAAGAATGGGAACGGGTCATGCCGTTATCATGGCAAGGGAATTCCTCCGCAGATATATGGGCGGGAATGTGCTTATCCTCAACGGAGACGCGCCCTTTATCGACTCCGAGACCATAAAGAAGAGCCTTGAGCTCCACGAACGGGAAAACAACGCCGTTACCGTCATAACCGCCGAGGTGGACGATCCTAAGGGATATGGCCGCATTATCCGCGGCGAGGACGGCATAAGGGGGATCGTCGAGGAAAACGACGCCTCCGTTGAACAGAAAAAGATATGCGAGATAAATTCGGGAGCTTACTGGTTCAATATCGAAAAGCTGATCGACGCGCTGGGTCAGCTGAAGCCCGCAAATTCCCAGCGGGAGTATTATCTCACCGATACGATATTTATCCTTATCAGCATGGGTTTTCGTGCAGACGCATATATTTCGGAGAATTCCGACTCCGTTTTAGGGGCAAATGACCGAAAAGGTCTGCTGATGTTGAATAACTGCGCAAGATATGCTATAATAAATAAGCTGCTTGACGAGGGAGTGGAGTTCGTCTGCACCGACGGCGTGTCCTTCGGCAGGGACGTGAAGATAGGCAGAGGCACCAGGATACTCCAGGGCTGCATTATCGGCGGAAATACCGAGATAGGCGAAAACTGCGTTATCGGTCCCAACTGCGTTATCGAAAACTGCACTGTGGGCGATAATGTCACTCTGAATTCCGTTCAGGCGCATGACAGCCGTGTGAACAGCGGCGCTCATATCGGACCCTTCGTTCAGCTGCGTCCCGGCTGTGTTATCGGCGAGGGTGTGAAGATAGGCGATTTCGTTGAGGTCAAAAATTCCAATATCGGCGATAATACGTCGATATCTCATCTTACATACATCGGAGATTCCGACGTGGGCAGCGGAGTAAACATCGGCTGCGGAGTTGCTACCTGCAACTACGACGGCGAAAAGAAATTCCGCACTCAGATAGGCGATAACGCCTTTATCGGCTGCAACACCAATCTCGTGGCGCCCGTTAAGATAGGAAACGCCGCTTACACGGGAGCGGGTACTACCGTTACCAAGGACGTTCCCGACGGAGCCCTTGTTCTCGGCAGACCCGACGAAAAGATAGTCGAGGGCTTCGGCACAAAGCGCCTTGCATCAAGGATAGAAAAGGCGAAAAAATCAGGCAAATAATACGGTTCTCTGAACGGTATTGCTATAAATCTATTTACAAGGAGATATTAAAAAATGAACGTACACGGCAAGGATATTAAGATCTTCTCCGCAAATTCTAACCCCGAGGTCGCAAAGCAGATCGCGGAATCGCTGGGGCTTCCTCTGGGACAGTCCGAGGTCGTAAGATTTTCCGACGGTGAGATAAGCGTTTCCATTCAGGAAAGTGTAAGAGGCTCGGACGTTTTCGTCGTTCAGTCCACAAGCACTCCCGTGAATGATAATCTCATGGAGCTGCTCATAATGATCGACGCATTCAAGAGAGCTTCCGCAGGACGTATCACCGCAGTTATCCCTTACATGGGCTATGCAAGACAGGACAGAAAGGCTAAGGCAAGAGATCCCATTTCTGCAAAGCTCTGCGCTGACATTATCACCACAGCAGGCGCTGACAGAGTTCTTACAATGGATCTTCACTGTCCTCAGATACAGGGATTTTTCAATATTCCTGTAGATCATCTGCTGGGTGTGCCCATACTTGCACCCTACTTCATTGAGAAGTTCAAGGATTGCAAGGACGACTGGATGATAGTTTCTCCTGATTTAGGCTCGGTAACACGTGCAAGAAACTTTGCGCAGAAGTTCGGTGCTCCCTTTGCCATTGTTGGCAAGAGACGTCAGAGAGCCAATGTATGCGAGGTAATGAACATCATCGGCGATGTGAAGGATAAGAAGGTAATTCTGGTCGATGACATGATCGACACAGCAGGCACACTCTGCAACGCTGCAAAGGCTATCATCGAGATAGGCGGTGCAAGTGAGGTCTATGCATGTGCGACACATGGTGTACTTTCAGGACCTGCCATTGAGAGGATACAGAACAGTGTTATCAAGGAGCTTGTTATCCTTGATACCATTGCACTTCCCGAGGAGAAGCGTATCGACAAGATAAAGACTCTTCCCGTAGCGCCTGTATTTGCTCAGGCTATCCAGAGAATTTACATGGACGCGTCGATATCTCCGCTGTTCAACAAGTAATAAAAAAGTAAACAGAGTATATAGTACCCCATATTGCGCTAAACTCGACAAAAGTCGGGAAATGCGTCAATATGGGGCTATAGTTGTTTAGTGAATAGTTAATAGTGAAGAGTAAAAATACTTGGTAATGACGGTGCGAGGCTGAAAGTAAATGAAGCTAAGCAGTACCCCAGCAACAAAAAGTTCGCCAGCCTTTCAAGGCTGCAGGTTTCCAAAGGGCGGCGCCCTGCTCCGCCGAAAACGAACAGCCAATGTTAAGTAAATTGAAAGCAACTCAATAAGCACGTCAAAAAACAAAGAGATAAAAAAGAGGAAAAATATGAGCATATTTGACATATTCGATAAGATAAAAACCGAGGATAATTCTGCTGTCAGTGGCAAGGTGGAGTATATCATCGCAGGGCTTGGAAATCCCGGGTCGCAGTATGAAAATACTCGCCATAATGCGGGCTTTATGACTGTGGATACTCTCGCCGAAAAGCACGGCTTTTCTATAAAAAAATTGAAATTCAAGTCTCTTACGGGAGAAGTGATGCTGGGCGGAAAGCACTGCCTCGTTATGAAGCCCTCCACCTTTATGAACAACAGCGGCGAGGCTGTCACCGAAGCAATGAACTTCTATAAGCTCCCTCCCGAAAATGTGATAATCTGCTACGACGATATAAGCCTTGAGCCTTCTAAGCTGCGTATCCGCCGCAAGGGCTCTGACGGTGGACATAACGGCATGAAGTCTATTATCTACCTTTCGGGCTCAGATGCTTTTCCCAGAATAAAGATAGGCGTGGGCGCAAAGCCTAATAAGGACTATGACCTGGCGGCGTGGGTGCTGTCTAACTTCACCAAGGAGGAAATTCCTCTTATGCACGAGGCAACAGACAAGGCCTGCGAAGCTCTGGAGCTTATGGTCTCGGGAAATACCGACAAGGCTATGAACAAATTCAATTCTTGACAAGGAAATAATTATGAACTTATTTTTTAAGGCGATCGAAAAGGTCCCACAGTTTAAGGACATCTCCGACGCTGTAAAACGTGGGGAATATCCCGTTTCCGTTTCGGGAATATCGGCTATCCATAAGGCACAGCTTGCTATGAGCCTGTATGACGAAGGCAGCAGAGAGCCTGTGCTCGTCATTGCCGAGGACGAGGCCGCTGCACGACGTTTTGCCGACGATATAAACGGAATGTGCATCGCAGAGCATGCCTGCGTTTATCCTGCTAAGGATTTTACCCTCGCCGAAACGGATTCGGTATCCAGAGAATACGAGCATATGCGGCTGGGCGTGCTTTCTAAGATTTTAAACAAGGAGTGTCGCTATGTCTGCGCCTCCGCAGAGGCTGTTATGCAGGCGACCATACCTCCTGGGGTTCTGTCGGAGAATACCGTTATCTTAGAGCAGGGCGGCGAGGTCGATACAAGAGAGCTGTCGGAAAAGCTCATCGCTGCAGGCTATACCCGCTGCGATGCTGTAGAGGGTCAGTCTCAGTTTTCCATAAGGGGAGCTATCGCCGATATTTTTCCCGTACAGTCGAAATATCCCGTAAGACTGGAGCTGTGGGGCGATGAGATAGATTCGCTGTCCTATTTCGATATAGAGACTCAGCGCCGCACCGAGCCTGTGGATATTATTGAGATACCTCCTGCACTGGAAACGCTTTTCAGCTCAAATGATGAATTTATCGAAAAAATAAACGCACTTTCCTCAAAGGTAAGGGGAAAAAAGGCGGAGCTTGTCAGACAGAATCTGGCAAAGGATATCGACCGCATCAACGGAGGACTTCCCGTGGGCGCTCTCGATAAATATATAGCCCTTGCCTATGAAAAGCCTGCCCATATTTTCGACTATATCAAGGGAAATATCGTCATAAGCGAATATCACAACATTATCGACAAGGCAAAGGGCGTTTTCGCACAGTATACCGAGGACGTGAAGATTCTTCTGGAAGAGGGTCAGCTCTGCCGCGGACTGGACGGATATATGATGGATATCTCCGAGACCATTTCAAGAGCAGCGGAAAATCCCACTATATATGCGGATACCTTCTTACGAAGCTCCGATGTGAAGTTCAAGAAGCTCACCACTATTAATGCATATCAGACTGCTCCCTGGGGCGGAGAAATGCGTCAGCTTGACGAGGACCTGAAATCTCTGACCGAAAAGAAATACTCGGTCATTGTCATGGCAGGCTCGGAGAAAACTCTGCCGATAATCGCCGAGGACCTCCGCGAATATGGCATCAGCTGCGGAATTGCAGACGAGGCTTCCGAGCTGACGCCGGGCTTTGTGCTGCTTATGACGGGCAGCGTTTCGTCGGGCTATGACTATCCCGACAGCAAAACAGCTCTTATCACCCAGTCCAAGGCTATGAGCGCAAAGCGTCGTCTTGCCAAAAAGGATAAGGGCAAGGAGATACGCTCTCTTTCGGAAATTTCCGACGGTGATCTTGTGGTGCATGCCCTTTACGGAATAGGTCGCTTTACGGGCATCAGCAAGATAGAGACCGACGGTGTTACCAAGGATTATATCACTATAAAGTACGCAGGTACAGATGTTTTGTATGTTCCCGTAACACAGCTTGACCTTGTTTCCAGATATATCGGCCCTCGCGATGATACGGGAGTAAAGCTTAACAAGCTGTCCTCCACCGAGTGGCAGAGGACACGTGCAAAGGTCAAAAAGGCTGTACACGATATGGCTGACGAGCTTACCGCTCTGTATGCAAAGCGCAGTCAGACTCCGGGACACGCTTTTCCCGAGGACGACGATATGCAGGCGGATTTTGAGAGCCGCTTCCCATACGCCGAGACCGACGACCAGCTCAGATGTATCGACGAGATCAAGGAGGATATGGAAAAGCCTGTTCCCATGGACAGACTGCTCTGCGGAGATGTGGGCTTCGGCAAAACGGAAGTTGCATTCCGTGCGGCGTTCAAGTGCATGGAGGAGGGCAAGCAGTGTGCGGTGCTTGTTCCGACCACGGTCCTTGCATGGCAGCATTTCCAGACTGCTCTGAAGCGTTTCGAG
>JALEMR010000038.1 GCA_022768245.1 Oscillospiraceae bacterium | reverse complement strand
TGTATATATATATTTCGAAACGAGTCCGAAAATATACTATCAGATTTATTTTATCACAGTTTTCCCGATTTGTAAATAATCTTTTTTGACAATTCACAACAGAAAATACTGTTAAAAAAAGCGAATAGTGGGATTCTCGCCGGGGATATCCCTTCTGCCGTAGCCCTTGCAGCGCTCGTCCAGCATAGCTCCCGCTTCAAGGTCGTATATACGGTCGTAGAGAGCGATAAACTTATCGTTTATCTCCGTATCGCAGTGAACGTGTCCGAAGAACCATTTTTTAAACTTCACCGTATCGGCGATGTACTGGAGATACTCGCCCAGCGGCTTTTCCTCGGCGCAGGAGTAGAATTTCGACGTTATGGCAGTGGGCGCGGTATGGGTGATGATATAATCCACGTCAAAGCCCACTTCGCCGAGGTTTTTGAGTCCCTCCTTGAATTCCGCGTCGTCGGGCATTTCCCGTCTCCACCAGGACCTGCCCTCGGTGCGGGTGAACCTGTCCCGTGACACGGCGCCGCCCATGACGAAGAAGCATTTCCCGTCGATTATGAACACCTGTCCGCGCATGAGGTGGATTATATTATCGGCGACCATATGCACTTTGCCGCCGTTCCACTGCGCTTCGGGATATTTTTCAAGCATATCGTAATTCTCATGGTTCCCGTCCGCAAAAAGCAGCGTAAACGGGCGCTCCGTCAGCCATTCCAGCCATAGCCTGTGGCGTTCGGAATCGTCCCACACTCCGCCGAAATCCCCGCAGACTATCACATAGTCACTGCGGGTAAGACCTTTCTGTTCGGGGAAAAGGTCCTCGTTGAGCTTTTCGATGTCTATGGGCACATGAGTATCGCCTGTTATATAGATCACCTTACGACCATTCCTTTATCCATCTGTTTCTGAAGCTGCGATATCTCCTGCATTATCGCATCATTATACATTATAACATATTATTTTGATTAACGCAAGGCGTTTTTTGTTAAATCCGTAATTTTTATTGTTTTGTAATAAGTGTAATTTTTTCGTGGCACAACATGGCATAAAAACGCCGCCCGCATCACACAGCGGACGGCGATATCATATTTTCCGGGCTTTTTATCCTATCAGTCTGACATTGTTTCAAGGTCAAAATATGACTGTCTCAGCACCACCTCGCCTGTTTCGTCATAGGTCTCATCATTCAGCTGGAAGCCCACATTTTCGGCTGCGGTATATGCAATGAACACGTCACGGTCAGGGTCATTATAGACAGTGCCCTTGATATATCTTTCATCAGCCTCTACGGCAAGGCTGTCGCTGTAGTTATCCAGCGGCGAATCGTAATATACCTCCACAAGCTTATTGTCGGTGTTAAAGAACAGCGCCAGATCGAGACCGTTATATTTTGTAAAGGATACCTTCAATGCACCGCCGCTGTTGTCGGTCCACCAGGGCCAGTCCTCAAGCTCAAGCGTCTTTTTCAGAGCCTTTGAAACGTATGACTTCGATTTTCCGATAAGCGAGGTATCGAACAGGAACAGTCCGCCTTCCGAGAGCCCCGCACGTTTTCCGCTGAAGGTCTTTGTGAACTTTGCTGCACTGCCCTCGGAATAGCCGGTCGTTGTCTTCTTAAGGGGCACTATCTTCACGGATACCTTATCGCCGTACACGAGATCGGGTATCTTCACGCTTGCGGACTTCACGGTCTTATAGACCTCATAGCCGTCCGACCAAGGATATTTCACATAGATCTTGTAAGCAGAGGCTCCGCTTACAGCCTTCCACTTTACGCTGAGAGTATTCCCCGAGCATGCCGTTGTAACGCCGGTGGGAGCCTTGAGCACCGAAGCTGCGGACACCACAGCAGTGCCGTTTGCTTCCGCAGTGCCCGGAACGGATATCATCCCGCAGCAGAGGACTGCCGCACAAACGCCTGCAATGACCTTTGACTTTTTCATATCGTTCTTCCTCCGTCTTTATCATTCTCATATCCCGGAAAAATGTGTGCAAATCTGCATACTACGTGGTTTGCACCAATTTTTCGCCTTTGGAATACTATAGCACATTACTCACGATTTGTCAATATCTTTTAAAAAATATTCTCTGCCCCTTAACCGCATTTTAATATAATTGTATACAAATATATACAAAAATCGGTTGCATTTGCAAAAATAATATGTTATAATAGTTATACAGAGAAGTATCTGCCCTGTTAAACGGCGGATATATCGGAAAGGAAGTGGAGGCATGGCTGAAGCTGTAATCATCAGGGGAACAAGTCTGAACATAAGCGTAACAACGGATTATCACCGCGCATTTCTGCTTATCACCCCGCCTCAGGGAGGAGAATGTACCGTCACCTGCGAAGAGGTCATGAAGGCTCTGCGCGAAAAGGGCGTCAAGTACAACATCAATGAGGAAGAGATAAAAGAGATCCTCGAAAGGAAAATATTCATAAATCAGATAGCCGTCGCTTCGTGGAGCCAGCCCGTGGACGGCACAGACGGGAAGATCACCTACAAATTCCCGATGGAAACGGACCTTGTCCCCCAGATAAAGGAGGACAATACCGTCGATTATAAGAATCTGGGCTTTATCCGCTATGTCAAAAAGGGAACGGTCATCGCGGAGATAACTCCTCCCACCGAGGGTCAGTGCGGCTACGACGTGCGGGGAGTGCCCATACGTCAGAGACTCGGAAAGCCCGCTTCCTACAAGCTTGGCGAAAATGTGGAGCTATCCGAGGACGGACTAACTCTCGTTGCCGCCGAAAGCGGTCATCTGGCATATGAATACGGCGGCTTCAACGTGTTCACCACAGTCACCGTGAATCAGGACATCGACGCTTCTACGGGCAATATCGAATTTGCGGGAGACGTTATCATCAAGGGCGACGTCACCGAGGGCTTCAAGGTCTCATCGGCGCAGAACATCACCGTTACGGGAAACGTCAGCGGAGCGGCTCTCGAAGCGGGCGGAGATATTGTCGTCAAGAGCGGCATAACCAATTCAACCGTTACCGCTCACGGCAGCATTACCGCACAGTTCTGCGAATACTCCAGGCTCACCGCGGACGGCTCCGTTACGGCGCAGATGCTGGTGGTATGCACCTGCTATGCGGGCGCGGAGCTTAACGCTTCAAAGGCTGTCAGCGGCGGAAAATATACCTGTCTGAACAACGGGACCGCAGGCTCGCTGGGCTCCAAGACCTACGCCAAGACCGAAGTGGTCATCGGCGACAACGCTATGATAGCCGAGGAAAAAGCAGGCCTTGAAAAGCGGATAACCGAGATCGACAAGCAGGTGCTCCAGTGCACGCAGATAATAGATTTCCTCAACGAAAAGCTCAAACAGCTCAAAAAGATACCTCCCGAAAAGGAGGAAATGCGCGGAAAGGCTATCAAGACGAAATATACCCTCCAGGCGGAAAAGAAACAGGTCATCAGCCGCATACAGGATATCGACGAACGCCTTGCTGTCAAGCAGTTCCTGCGCTTTGACGTCAGGGGCGTGGTCTATCCCGGAGTCAAGGTCATCTTAAGCGGCAGTACATATACCGTCGAGGGCGAGATGCGCAGGGTCTCCTTCCACCTCAACGAAGAAGGCGAGCTGCAGGCAATGCCCTTATAGAGGCAAGAGTTTCAGAAGCAAGAGGCAGGAGAGACTGTCTCTTGCTTCTTTATTTGACAGGACATATAGTCTTTTGCAATATTTCCCGAAAATATTTGTTCAAAATATTGACAATCTTCATTTGTGATGATATAATGAATATAAGTGTAACTGTATTTGTGTCTACACGGCATAATTCACGGACTGCCGCACTATGCGCCGGCGTCCGCATATAATTTATTGGAGGTCATTATCATGGCAAGAGTGTATAATTTCAGCGCAGGTCCCGCTGTTCTTCCCGAGGAGGTCCTCAAGGAAGCTGCGGAGGAAATGCTCGACTACAAGGGCACAGGCATGTCCGTTATGGAGATGTCTCACCGCTCGAAGGCTTTCCAGTCCATCCTCGACGAGGCTGAACAGGATATCAGAGATCTTATGGGTATCCCCTCGAATTACAAGGTGCTCTTCTTACAGGGCGGCGCTTCCCAGCAGTTCGCAATGATCCCTATGAACTTCATGAAAAACGGCGTTGCCGATTACATCATCACAGGTCAGTGGGCTAAGAAGGCTTGGCAGGAGGCTCAGAAGTACGGCAAGGCTAATGCGGTAGCTTCCTCCGCGGATAAGACCTTCTCCTATATCCCCGACTGCTCCGATCTTCCTATCGACGACAATGCGGACTATGTTTACATCTGCGAGAACAATACTATCTACGGAACCAAGTTCCACACACTCCCCAACACAAAGGGCAAGACCCTTATCGCAGACGTTTCCTCCTGCTTCCTGTCCGAGCCCGTTGACGTTGAAAAGTACGGCGTTATCTACGGCGGCGTTCAGAAGAATGTTGGCCCCGCAGGTGTTGTTATCGCTATCATCCGCGAGGACCTTATCCCCGAAAAGCCTTACATAGAAAACACTCCCACAATGCTCCAGTACAAGACTCAGGCAGACGCAGGCTCTCTCTACAACACACCTCCCTGCTACGGCATCTACATCTGCGGCAAGGTATTCAAGTGGATAAAGAAGATGGGCGGACTTGAGGCAATGAAGGTCCACAACGAGAAGAAGGCTAAGATACTGTATGATTTCCTCGACAGCAGCAAGCTGTTCAAGGGCACAGTAAATCCCGCAGACCGCTCCCTCATGAACGTCCCCTTCGTAACAGGCAACGAAGAGCTTGACGCTAAGTTCGTCAAGGAGGCTAAGGAAGCAGGCTTTGAGAACCTTAAGGGTCACAGAACAGTAGGCGGCATGAGAGCTTCCATCTACAACGCTATGCCTATCGAGGGCGTTGAAAAGCTCGTTGCATTCATGGGCGAATTTGAAAAAGCAAACAGCTGATTCAATAAGTACTAACCACTAAGTACTATGTACTAACACCAAACGAAAGAGGTAATTTAACAATGTACAATATTCAGACTCTTAATAAGATCTCTCCTCTGGGAACAGATCTTTTCGACAGAGCAAAGTATACCGTTGCAGACGCTCCCGAAAATCCCGACGCTATCATGGTGCGCTCCGCTGCTATGCATGATATGCAGTTCGGCGATAAGCTCCTTGCTATCGGCAGAGCAGGCGCAGGCACAAACAATATCCCCGTTGACAGATGCGCAGAAGAGGGCATCGTTGTTTTCAACACTCCCGGAGCTAACGCCAATGCAGTTAAGGAGCTCGTTATCACAGCTCTCCTTATCTCCTCCAGAAAGATACCCGCTGCTATGAAGTGGGCTGACGGTCTTAAGGGCAACGGCGCAGAGGTCGGCAAAATGGTGGAAAAGGGCAAGAGCCAGTTCGCAGGCCCCGAGATATTCGGAAAGACTCTCGGTATCATCGGTCTGGGCGCTATCGGTATCCTCGCTGCAAATGCAGCCGTTTCTCTCGGCATGAAGGTAGTGGGCTATGACCCCTATCTCTCCGTTAATACCGCTGTTAAGCTTGACCCCGCTGTAAAGACTGTTGCAGACAAGAACGAGATCTTCAAGCAGGCTGACTATATCACTATCCACGTTCCCTTCAACCCCGAGACTAAGGGCACAGTTAACGCAGATACTCTCGCACTCTGCAAGGACGGCGTGAGAATTATCAACCTTGCAAGAGGCGAACTGGTGGAAAATGCTGCTATCATCGAGGCTCTCGGCAGCGGCAAGGCAGCAGCTTACGTTACCGACTTTCCCAATGATGAGATCCTCGGCGTTGAGGGCGTTATTGCACTTCCTCATCTGGGCGCTTCCACTCCCGAGGCAGAGGATAACTGCGCTGTTATGGCTGCAAAGGAGCTTATCGACTACATCGAAAACGGCAACATCACCAACAGCGTAAACTATCCCAATGCTTCCATGAACGCAGAGGGCACTAAGGTATGCGTGCTTCACAAGAATATCCCCAATATGCTCTCTCAGCTGACCTCCGTTCTGGGCGGCGAGGGCATCAATATCGACAATATGGTCAACGCTTCCAAGAAGGACTATGCATATACACTTATCGACGCTTCCAAGGACGTTTCCGACAGCGTGGCTGCTAAGATAGCCGCTGTGGACGGAGTTATCAAGGTAAGAGTTATCGGCAAGTGAGCCGTGTGACAATTTAAGGCAAGGGAGCCTGTTCGGTATAGAGCAGGCTCCTTTCGGAAAGGAACATAAATATGAGCAATCAGTTTTTTGACCTGGAAGACGTCAGAGAAAATAAGGGCGTAGGCATACTTATGGCTGTATTTTCCTTTCTGTTTTTCCTGCCCCTTATCGCGGGGAATATGAAGAATTCCTCCTATCTGAAGTTCAGGGCAAATCAGTCCTGCATCGTCTTTTTAGGCTCCGCAATATCCGGTATCATCGGAAAGATACCGATAATCGGCTTAATAGGCTCCCTGCTGGGGATCGTATTCTTGGTTTATACCATAATCAACATTGTTTATGCTGCTACGGAAGAAACTCAGGGAAAGCCTTTGCCTGTTATCGGTTCTATTGAAATAATCAAGTGATGAAAAGCATCAATGCGGACAGTTTTGCTTTATGTGAAAAACTGTCCGCATTTGCGATAAATAAATGGAGAGAAAATAATGTATAAATGCTATGATAACCGCGAGCTCAGCTGGCTGAAATTCAACGAAAGAGTAATGGAGGAGGCACAGGACAGCTCTGTCCCCCTCGGTGAAAGACTGCTTTTCGCGTCCATATATCAGACGAACCTTGACGAGTTCTTTATGATACGCGTGGGCTCCCTTTACGACCAGACACTGGTAGGCTCCGAGGACAAGGAAAACAAGACGGGCATGACCGCAGGCGAACAGCTTGACGAGATATACAAGCGCGTCGGCGAGCTTATCCCCGCTCGGGACAATACCTATCGGGGCATAATGGAGGCGCTCTCCGAATATGATATTGAACAGGTGGATTTCAGCAACCTTTCTCGGGACGAGGAGGACTATCTTTCCGTATATTTCGACGCCGAGATACGTCCGCTGATAAGCCCGCAGGTGGTGGACAAGCGGCATCCCTTCCCCTTCCTTGCAAACAAGGCAGTCTATATCGCCGCTCACCTTGAAGCCAAAAATTCCGTGAAAATGGGACTTATCGCCGCAAGCGGAAGCTTTTCAAGACTTATTTTTCTCCCCGCCAAGACTAAGATACGCTTTATGCTGGCAGAGGACCTTATCCTCCACTATGCAAGCCAGGTATTTGAGAATTACAATGTCCTCTCAAAGGGGATAATCCGCGTTACCAGAAATGCCGATATCAACATGGAGGAGGCTCTCTACGACCACGACGTGGACCTTCGCGATGTTATGGAGGAGCTGCTCAAAAAGCGCAAGAAGCTTTCTCCCGTAAGACTGGAGGTCTCAAAGGAGCTGGGATACGACGCGATAGAATTTCTCTGCAATAAGCTGGAGCTGCGCTCAAATCAGGTGTTCCGCTCCGAAACTCCCAGCGATCTTTCCTTTATCTTCCCCTTAAGAGGAGCCATTCAGCTGAAATATCCCGATATGTTCTACAAGCCTGCCCGTCCGCAGGACAGCCCCGATTTCGACAAGAATCAGAAGATAATACCTCAGATATTAAAGCACGACCTCATGCTGTCCTTCCCCTATGAGAGCATTAAGCCCTTTATCGCTCTGCTGAACGAGGCGGCAAACGACCCTGCCGTGGCTTCCATTAAGATAACCCTTTACCGCGTGGCTTCCAACTCCAAGATAGTTGAAGCTCTTATCAACGCCGCCGAAAACGGCAAGGAGGTATTCGTTCTCGTTGAGCTGCGGGCGCGCTTCGACGAGGAAAACAACATCGGCTGGTCAAAGCGTCTCGAGGACGCGGGCTGCACCGTGATATACGGTCCCCATAATCTCAAGGTGCACTCGAAGCTGCTGCTTATCACAAGAAAAGCAGGCGGTCAGCTGCAGTATATCACCCAGATAGGCACTGGCAACTACAACGAAAAGACCTCTGCTCTCTACACCGACCTTTCTCTCCTGACCGCGGACATGAACATCGGCGCGGAAGCAGGCACCGTATTCAATGCCCTTTCTATCGGCACTCTTGTTGAAAATACACGTCATCTGCTGGTGGCGCCCTTAAGTCTCCAGAACAGGATAATCGAAATGATAGACTACGAGATAGCTGCGGCTAGGCGCGGAGAAGACGCATATATCGGACTTAAGCTCAATTCCCTTACCGATAAGATACTCATGGACAAGCTTATCGAGGCTTCAAATGCGGGCGTTAAGATAGAAATGGTCATCCGCGGCATATGCTGTCTGGTGGCGGGGATAAAGGGCTATACCGAGAATATCACCGTAAGAAGCATCGTGGGAAGATATCTTGAACATTCCCGCATATACATCTTCGGACGGGGCGAAAGAACTAAGCTTTACATCTCCTCGGCGGACTTTATGACGAGAAATACTCTCCGCAGAGTGGAGGTAGCCGCTCCCGTAAACGACCCCGCTATCAAGAGGCGTATACTGAACATCTTCAATATAATGCTTGCGGATAACGTAAAATCGCGGCTTCAGCTGCCCGACGGAAAGTACGTTTACCGAAGCGAAGCTGACCCCGAAGCAGCCGCAGCCGAAAAGCTCAGCTGTCAGGACTACTTCATCGAAGAAGCTTACAGGCGCGCCGAGGAAAGCAAGGCTAAAAAGCCCGTAAAAGTAACTGTGAGAAAAATCAGGCACAAGTGAGTACTTAGAGCTCTGTGTCATTAACTATGTACCGTGTACTCCGTACTAAGTACTTAGCTTATCATCTCTATTGGAGGAAACATAATATAATGGAATATGCTGCCATAGTTGTTCTGTTGATATTTTCTGCCTTTTTTTCTGCGTCGGAGACTACCTTTTCGACGGTAAACAAAATAAGGCTCAAAGCATATGCGGACAACGGCGACAAAAGAGCTGCAAGAGCGCTCAAAATTGCGGAAACATACGATAAGGCGCTTACAACTATCCTTATCGGAAATAATATCGTCAATATCCTTTCGTCCTCGCTGGCGACAATAATCTTCACCCGCCTTTTCGGCGACGGCGGAGTCGGTATCTCCACTTTGATAATGACCGTACTGGTGCTTATCTTCGGAGAGATACTCCCCAAGACCATCGCCAAGGAAAACGCCGAGAAAATGGCGCTTGCCATGGGCGGACTGCTGAATTTTCTTATCATAATTTTCACACCGCTGTCGGCGCTGTTCATGCTGCTGAAAAAGGCGGTGTCCAAGCTGTACAGCAAGGGCAGCTCCCCGAGCGTTACCGAGGACGAACTCAAATACATCATCAACGAGATCGAGGAAGAGGGCGTTCTCGAGGAGCAAGAAAGCGATCTCGTGCGCAGCGCCCTCGACTTCGACGAAAAGACCGTGGAACAGATACTTGTGCCCCGTGTTAAGGTATGCGCTGTCGAAAAGGACGCGAGCATTGATGAGATACGGGAGAAATTCCTGTCGGAGAGCTACTCCAGAATGCCCGTTTATGAGGAAAATCTCGATAATATCATCGGCATAATCAACGAGAAGGACTTTTTCAGGCTTATCTCGGAGGAGGACTCTCCCAGCGGCATCAGGACTATTATCCAGAAGGCGCTCCACTTCACCGAATTTATGACCATATCCGAAGCCTTCCGCGAAATGCAGAGCCAGAAGCAGCACATCGCCGTTATCAACGACCAGTACGGCGGCACCAGCGGCATTATCACCATGGAGGACATCATCGAGGAGCTTGTGGGCGATATCTACGACGAAAGCGACGAGGTGGACCATTCCTTTATTGACCTGGGCAGTTCATGGTACGAAGTGGACGCGTCCCTGAACATATGGGACATGGAGGACAAAATGGAGCTGCCGCGGAATATGATAGAAAGCGACAGCAACACGGCAGGCGGCTGGGCGCTGGAGCTTTTCGGGCGTATCCCCGAAGTGGGGGAGGAAGTCAAGAGCGGCATTTTCACCGTTAAAGTAATGTCTGCGGACGAGAGCCATGTTGAGCGGCTGCTGATAAAGGTGGATAAGCCCCCCGAGGAAGAGTGAAGAGTGCTTAGCAAGCAGCGATTAGCAAATAGCAATTAGTAATGAAGGTACGAGGTTGAGAGTAACTGTCGCTGAAAAGTAAGCCGGCCATAAAAGTTTCGCCAGCCTTTTCCAAAGGCTGCGAGTTTCCAAAGGGCAGCGCCCTTTGGTCGCCGCGCGCACGCGGCGAAACACCCCCACCGGCACGTTACACAGCAATGCTGTCAATTAAAGCCGAAGAGCCGAACAATGAATAAACGCCGCCCGTGACCAAAAAGACCGCGGAATCCAACAAAGTAAATCCGGTAAGTACCTAAGCGGAATCCCTGCACGGGCGGCGTGCATTTGACAGCGAAGCATCTCAAATGCGCGGAGCTCTGCTCCGCCGAAAGCGAACAGCTAATCGTATGTAAAACTTAAGTCGTTCAGAAAATACAGTGATACCATTAAAACATACAGCAAATCCAAAAGGAATGATAAAAATGAAAATATACCTTGACAACGCAGCGACTACTCGTCCCTGCGAGCCTGCAATATCTGCCTGCTTTGCGTGCATGGCGGAAAATTACGGCAATCCCTCCAGCCTGCACAGAATGGGTCTTGATGCGGAAAATGCCGTGACAGAGGCTCGGAAGGCTATCGCTGCAGCTCTTGTGTGCGACCCCGAGTGCATCACCTTTACTTCGGGCGCTACCGAGTGCAACAACACCATCATCTTCGGAGCAGCCGAGAAAATGGGCAAACGCAAAAAAAAGATAGTCATATCCTCGATAGAACACCCCTCCGTCGCAAAGCCTGCAAAGTATCTCGAAGAGCACGGCTTTGAGGTGGTGCGGATAGACCCTATGAGAAACGGCGAGATCTCCGCGGAGGACTTTATCTCCGCAGTGGACGGCAATACCTTCCTCGTCTCCTGCATGCTCGTGAATAATGAAACGGGTGCGATAAATCCTGTCAGGAAGATATTCTCCGCGGTAAAGCGCGCATATCCCGACTGTTTCACACACTGCGACGCGGTGCAGGGATTTCTTAAGCTCCCTATCAAGGCTTCCGACCTGTGCGCGGATTTTATCACCGTCAGCGCTCACAAGGTGCATGCGCTCAAGGGCGTGGGCGCGATGTACACCAAAAAGGGCGTGAAGATACCTCCGCTGATGTACGGCGGCGGTCAGGAGAAAAGCATGCGCTCGGGAACGGAATCCGTTCCGCTCATTTCGGCATTCGGCGCAGCTGCGAGGGCGCTTATGCCCACCATGAACAGCGCTTACGAGAACGCCGAAGCTATCAACGAATATCTCAACAGCAAGCTGAAAAAGCTGCCCTTTGTGACGATAAATTCAACTGCGGAGAACAAATCCCCGTTCATCACGAATTTCTCCGTTGAGGGCATACGCTCGGAGATAATGCTGCATTTTCTGGAGAGCAGGGACATTTACGTATCCAGCGGCTCGGCGTGTTCGAAGGGTGCGCACAGCTCGGTGCTGACGGCAATGGGAATCAGCGACAGGCTCGCGGACAGTGCGATAAGAGTTTCGATAAGCCGGATAACGGAGAAGCAGGAGATCGACGCGCTGATTGAAGCGCTGGAAGAGGGGCACAGCTCGCTTGCAAAAACAAGATGAAGCGGGGTCTCCACGCGGTCATTGCCACGTTGTTAGTTTTTCAGCTTAGGCTGCATATTCCCGCGGAAGGAAATAAGTCCCGAAAGCACGAAAGAACAAAGAAATGGCTAACCGCACTTGATCAGTAACCCGACAATGTGAAGATGAGATCACTATACAGCAAAAGAAAGGAACATATAACCATGGCATCATCGTCATATTCGAAAATAATGGAAATACCGAAATTTTTCCTCTTCTCCGAGGGGGGTATCTACAGCGGCGGAAAATACGACAAGAGCTTCAATTATAAGATAGTTCCGTCAAAGTCGGACGATAATATGACGGTCTACATCTGGTTCGGGAAGAACTGCATCGACAAGTCCGAAAATGTGGAGAGCAGGGTGTATCCTCTCACCGAGGAGGGGCACGCCGATGCGGTCAGGTGGATAGAGGAGACCTACCTCGCTGCTCCCCTCACCGACGATTATCCCGCCTCATTTTTCGGCGAAGGGACTTCGGTCATTCCCTGATCTGAATATAATAAAAACGGATAAGATAACAGGATTTTCTGCCTGCTGTCTTATCCGTTTTTGATTCTTTAGGTTTATTTACAAGTAATTGTTCGCTTTCGGCGGAGCAGAGCTCCGCGCATTTGATTCCAATGCTTTAGCATTATTGCTGATCAAATGCAAGCGCCGTCCGAGTTTTGCTTACTTTTCGCTTTTATTTGCTGTTAGTTTGCGCCGTCCGCGTTTTTATACGGACGGCGCTTTATTGTTGTTCGTCGCTTAGGTTTTTGGTCACTTCCGCGGGTTGATGTTACATATGCTTAAAACCCCAAACGCGGCAATAGCAGCGGGTCATCCCGCCCAAAGGACTCCGCCCTTTGGAAACTCGCAGCCTTGAAAGGCTGGCGAACTTTTTATTGCCGGGTTACTTCTTAGCTACGCTTACTCTCAACCTCGCACCTTCATTGCTATTCGCTAATCGCTATTTGCTAATTGCTCTTAACTACTCCCGCTCATCTAACGGAATATACTCCTTCTCCTTCAGCACCGACTTATATGCGGGACGGATTATCCTTCTGCCTGTGCATATCTCCTCAAAACGATGCGCACACCAGCCCGCCATTCTCGATACCGCAAACAACGGCGTAAACAGGTCTTCGGGGATACCCAGCATGGTGTATACAAATCCGCTGTACATGTCGATGTTCGCACACATTACCTTGCCGTTGCCCTTCTCTTCTTCGAAAAGCTCGGGGGTCAGACGCTCTATGCTCTCCAGCAGATGAAATTCCTTCTCGTATTCCGTGCCCTCTGCCATGGAACGGGCATACTCCTTGAGAATGACCGCTCTCGGGTCGGACAGCGTATATACCGCATGCCCCATGCCGTAGATAAGTCCGCTGCCGTCGCCTGCTTCCCTGCGGAGTATCTTGCGGAGGAAATCGGCTACCTCGCCTTCGTCCTCCCAGTTCTGCACGTTTTCCTTCACGCACTTCTGCATCTCGATGACCTTATGATTTGCGCCGCCGTGACGGGGACCCTTCAGCGAGCCGATAGCTGCCGCATATGTAGAATAGGGATCCGTGCCCGAAGAAGTCAGCACTCTTGTGGTAAAGGTGGAGTTATTTCCGCCGCCGTGCTCTGCGTGGAGCATGAGCATAAGGTCGAGGAGCTTCGCTTCGTTACGGGTGAAGGCTCTGTCGGGGCGCAGAATGGACAGGATATTTTCCGCTGCGGACTGTCCCGAGATGAGGGGGTGCATTATCATGGATTCGCCGTAATAGTACCGTCTCTTGACCTGATACGCCGATACCATGATAACGGGCATTTTCGCGATAAGTGATATTGCCGTGTCTATCTCATGCTTGGCGGAGACCTCCTCGGGGTCGTCGTCGTAGGAATACAGTGCCAGCGTGGAACGTGCAAGCTTGTTCATGATATTCTTTGAGGGTGCCTTTAATATCATATCCTCGAAGAAGTAGTTGGGAAGCGCACGGTTATCGCTGAGAAGCATTGAAAAATCCGCAAGCTCTGTTTTTGTGGGAAGCTTGCCGCTCAAAAGAAGATACACGATCTCTTCATAGCCGAATCTGTCCTCGGCGACAGCCTTTCCGATAAGCTCTCTGATATTGTAGCCGCGGAAGATAAGCTCTCCCTCGCAGGGCTGTTTTTCGCCCTCGTTGACCACATATCCGTGAACATTGCAGATGTTGGTCACGCCTGCCATAACGCCTGTGCCGTCGGGATTTCTCAGTCCTCTTTTAACGCCGTATTTTTCAAAATACTTTGGATTGATAACGTTGCTCTCCGAAAAAGAGTTATAGAGGGAGTCAATGTTAAAATTGCTCATATTCATCGTTCCTTTCAGCGGCAGAAAGCGGGAAAATATATATTGCAAACGCCGCCCTTATGAAATTTGCCGAATCATAAGGGCGGAGCGCTTCATTGCCTGCGAATATTTATTTTAAAATTCTTGCAGAAACCGCCGTAAGATTTACATAAATACCTTAAAAATCAGAGAAATATGAATTATAAAACCGTCTTTCCGTCATTTCAAAAATATCTACATCTATATTGTATCAGCAAATCGCGAAACTGTCAAGTGCGTAACGGGCGGATTTTGATATTTCGGGGAATTTTACAGTAAATTCACAAAAATATCGAAAATTATGATCGGATTTTACGGTTTTAACAGAAAGTCTTTATTTATTCTACAGATAGATTTCATTCCGTGCCTGTTTTTGGCAATTGCAGTATAATCACATTTTAAACGGTTCTGAATAATATACAGTATGAACACAAACAGGCAGATTTCGCGGCTTCGGATATTCTGCCGAACTTTATATGAAAGGCAGGATAATTTATGCAAAAGCTGGTTGTCAGCGGCGGTAACCGACTGGGCGGAGAAATTGAGCTTCAGGGAGCTAAAAATTCAGTGCTGCCTTTGCTTGCCGCTTCGGTGCTGTGCGGCGGAAGGGTCACCTTTACGGGCTGTCCGAAAATATCCGACCGCTACGCCGCCATGAGGATACTTAATCATTTAGGCTGCTCCGCCGAGGGCAGGGACGGCACCGTGACCGTAAACTCCGAGACTATAACCTCCGCCGATATCCCCGACGAGCTTATGCGGGAGACCCGCTGCTCCGTCATTTTTATGGGCGCTCTTCTGGGACGATGCGAGCAGTGCAGACTGTCGCTGCCCGGCGGCTGCAATCTGGGTCCTCGTCCCATCGACTATCACATAGCCGCTCTTACCGCAATGGGCGCGGAAATTTCCGAAAAGCACGGCGAGATAATCTGCTCCGCTCCCGACGGACTTCACGGCGCAAGGATATCTCTCACCTTCCCCTCCGTGGGAGCTACGGAGAATATCATCTTAGCGGCTGTCCTTGCCGAGGGCGAGACCGTTATCACCAATGCCGCCCGCGAGCCCGAGATAATCGACCTGGCGGACTTCCTGAACAGCTGCGGAGCACATATCCGCGGAGCAGGCAGCGGCACCATAATTATCGGCGGCGTGAAAAGGCTGCGCTCCGACACAGAATACCGCGTTATGCCCGACAGGATAGCCTGCGCTACATATTTATCCTACACTGCGGCATGCGGCGGGGAAATTCTCATCAAGGACTGCGAGCCCTCCCACATGGACGCTATCCTGTCGGTGCTGGAGCAGATGGGCTGTTCGGTGAAAATTTTCGGGAAAAATATCTATTTAAGCCGAACAGGCGTACTTAAAAGCGTGGGGACTATCCGCACCATGGTCTACCCCGGCTTTCCCACCGACGCGCAGGCTGTCATTATGATACCTCTCTGCCTTGCGGAGGGAACCACTCTATTCGTGGAGAACATCTTCGAGAACCGCTACCGCCACACAGGCGAGCTCCAGCGCATGGGCGCGGATATTCGTGCAGAGGGCAAGGTGGCTGTTGTCAGCGGAGTGAAGCGGCTCTACGGCGCTAAAACAGAAGCTCCCGACCTTCGCGGCGGAGCGGCTCTTGTGGGGGCGGCTCTCTGCGCCGAGGGAACAAGCGAGATATCACGGGCGGAATACATCGACCGCGGCTACGAGGACATTGAGGGGAATATACGTCTGCTGGGCGGAAAGATCAGACGTGTGACCGAACGCTGACCGCCATTTGGAGCAATCGAAAAAGGACTGTCGTTTTTCGGCAGTCCTTTGCAGTTATAGTTTCAGCCGTTCAGAACGTCCGGCCTTCCGTTTCGATAGAATTATCCTCATACATCACAATGCTGAGCTTGCTTTCCATAATGTTACACGGATTGGAAACCACCGGAGTCACAGTTTTTTCCTCCGAATCGAATTCAATGCGGACGATGTTCAGATTTTCGGCGAATTTTTTCAGTTCTTCCTCCGTGTGGTCCTCCTCGTCCACCCAGCCGTCGCGGATGATTATCTTTGCCAGCTTTTCCCTGTTCCGCCCTATCCTTTCCAGCTTTTCGGACAGAAAGCTTACACGTTCCTCAAATGACATACTCACTCCGACCTCCCGTTTGTTTTTATCATTATATCAGATGATACCGCAAAAGTCAACCTTCAATGTTACAAAAGCAAAAAGCCGGCAGCCCGCAGCGATGTACCGCAGACTGTCGGCTGAAATAGTTTAATCAGAACTGTCCCGTATGCTTCTTGCAGAATCCCCTTGCGGTTATGCACACAGCTGTGACGGAATTAGCCACTGCCAATGCCAGCGCAACAACATTCAGTACAAATGCACAGGTAGTCTTTTCGGTCTTGGAACGCTTTACCGAAAGCACCAGTCCCGGTATCGAACAGCCGTATGTCACCGCGGGAAACAGCACAGAAAATACTATTCCCACAATACCTGTGATAATGCCTGCCGTAAAGGGCTTCTTCTCTGTATTTCTTACCATGATAAATTGCTCCTTTCGATGATATAGTCACTTATTATCTCAGCTTGCTGCCGTTGGGTATATCCTTGTCAACGAAGATGACCTTCGCGTCCTCGCCCACGTCCGCAGCCACTATCATGCCCTGACTTTCCACTCCGCAGAGCTTCGCAGGCGCAAGATTTGCTACCACGATTATCTTCTTTCCGATAAGGTCCTCGGGAGCGTACCACTTGGCAATTCCCGAAACGACCTGTCTCTCGCCGAAGCCGTCGTCGAGGATAAGCTTCAGCAGTTTCTTTGCCTTGGGCACCTTTTCACACTGCTTTACCTCCGCAACGCGCAGATCGATCTTGGCGAAATCGTCGATGCTTATGGTGTCGAGGATAGGCGTAAGATTTGCCTTGTCCTTGTCCTCGTCCTTTTTCTCGGGTGCGGGGAGCAGGCTGTTGAGGTACTCTATCTCGGTATCCATATCGAATCTGGGGAAGATGATATCTCCCTTGGTAACGGTCACATTCTCGGGAAGCACGCTGAATCTGCCTGCATTCTCGTAGGTGACCATATCCTCGGTCACGCCTGTCTGCGCCCATACCTTAGGCATTGTGGAGGGCATGAAGCAGGACAGCAGCGTGGTGGTGATGCGTATTGCTTCAAGAAGATTATACAGCACAGCAGCCAGTCTGGGCTTGTTTGCCTCGTCCTTGGCAAGCACCCAGGGAGCTGTCTCGTCGATATACTTGTTGGCTCTGGAGATGACCTTGAATATCTCCGCAAGGACGTTGTTGAGCTGGGTCTCGTCCATGAGCTTATCCACGGTATCACGGAGTGCCAGCGCCATGTCGATAAGCTCCTTGTCCTCGGGCGCGGACTGCTTCTCCGCAGGGAGAGTGCCGTCAAAGTATTTGATGACCATTGCAACAGTTCTGGAAACAAGGTTGCCCAGGTCGTTGGCAAGGTCTGCATTTATGCGCTTTATCATCACCTCGTTGGAGAAGGAGCTGTCCGAGCCGAGAGCCATTTCGCGGAGGATATGATATCTGATAGTATCTGCGCCGTAGCGCTCGGAGAGAACGATGGGGACTACCACGTTGCCCAGAGACTTGGACATCTTCTCACCGTTAAAGGTTATCCAGCCGTGAACGGCAAGGTGCTTGGGCAGAGGAAGCTCCAGCGCCATAAGCATAGCAGGCCAGATAATAGCATGGAAACGCATAATATCCTTAGCTACCATATGCACGTCCGCAGGCCAGAATTTTTCAAAGTCATTATACTGCTCATTCTCATAGCCCAGAGCGGAAATATAGTTGGAAAGCGCATCAATCCAAACATAAACCACGTGCTTATCGTCAAAAGTAACGGGAATGCCCCACTTAAAGCTTGTCCTCGAAACGCAAAGGTCCTCAAGGCCGGGCTTGATGAAGTTGTTAACAAGCTCCACAGCTCTTGTCTTGGGCTGTAAATAATCTGTCTCGGTAAGAAGCTTTTCTATCCTGTCCGCAAAAGGAGACATTTTGAAGAAATACGCCTCTTCCTTAGCCTCAACAACATCTCTGTGACATTCGGGACACTTGCCGTTCTCGTCCAGCTGAGACTCGGTCCAGAAGCTCTCGCAGGGAGTGCAGTATTTGCCCTTGTATTCGCCCTTGTAAATGTAACCCTTGTCGTAGAGAGCCTTGAAAATGGTCTGTACGGTCTTAACGTGATAATCGTCGGTGGTACGGATATAGCGGTCGTAGCTGATATTCATATATGACCAGAGATTTTTGAAAATTTCCACGATCTCGTCAACGTACTGCTTGGGAGTAACGCCCTTTTCTGCAGCCTTCTGCTCTATTTTCTGACCGTGCTCGTCCGTTCCTGTGAGAAACATCACGTCATAGCCCTGCATTCGTCTGTAACGGGCAATAGAGTCGCAGGCAACTGTAGTATAGCAGTGACCGATATGGGGATTGCCCGACGGATAATAGATAGGAGTGGTAATGTAGAAGGGTTTCTTTGACATGATAATTCCTGCCTTTCGTCATATAAAATCATAACACTTCTTATTATATACCATTATTTTGATTTTGTCACTACTTTTTTGTAAAAAATATCCCGAGGACAATTAAATCCTCGGGATAAAGAAAACAAAACGTATCTTACTCAACAACCAGCGTGTAATTCTTACCCTCGGGAGCCTCGAAGGTAAACCTGCCGTTCTCGTCAAGAGTACCGGAAATTATCACAGTCTTGGTGCTCTTTCTGCCGCTGTAAACAGTAAAATCTCTGCCTGCATATTCGGAGCCCAGATCAATAACAATAACGCCCCTCTTGCTGTCGGAGTTCACCTTTATCCTGTTCATATCGCTGTCATAGGAATA
>JALEMR010000026.1 GCA_022768245.1 Oscillospiraceae bacterium | reverse complement strand
CGCCCGTCAGTGGCGGCAAATGCAGACATTAATCAGGTAGTACGGCACAAATCTTTGATTTGTGCCGCTGAAAATCCTGTTTTACAGGATTTTCAGCCAATAACTGCCCTTCGGGCAGTTATTGAGTACGCACTATTTATTCCTGTTCTCCCACCGCGTTCACGATAGGCGTTTTTATTATCCGCTGCACCGCAGGCACTACCGCCGCAAAGGCTACCCCGAACGCAGCCGCCGCGCCTATCACCAGATACTTTATCGGCTCGATAAACGACAGCGTTACGGGCATATCCGACATGGTGAAGCTTCCCAGTCCCAGCGCAAAGGGCGCATATATTATCGCTATCATCCCTTCTATCACAAGGAACGCCGATATGCTGGCTATCCCCGCATACAGCACGCTTTCCGAAAATACCATCTTATATATCTGCCCCGACGCCATTCCGCATGCCCGCAGCATGCCTATCTCCGAGGTGCGGTTAAGCACGTTAGTCGATATGATATTGACGATATTCACCGCCGCAATAAGCGAAAACAGCACAACAAGGAAATATCCGCACAGCTTTACAAGCGCAAGCTTTGCATATGCCGCTGTCTCATTGGTATGATTGTCCGTGTAGTAGTCGTAGTAATGCCGCTCAAGCCAGTCATGTGCCGAAGCGTAGTCCCCGCCCGCGGCGTCCGCGTAGATGGTGCGGTAATACATATACTCTGTTTTTCCGTCGAATACTCCGCAGTTTATGGAATCCGTATCAGCGCCTATCTCCGTCACTATCGCATCATAGTTTTCCTGCGCCATACAGCCGATTATATTCATATTCTCACTGGAATACATCTCCATTTCGCTCTCAAAGGTGCCGTAAAGCTCAAACAGCTGCGGGTCATAGGAGGTATAATCCACAAATGCCGAAGCGTACAGCTCCTCGGGCAGTACGGAATACAGGTCGTATGTATCATCGTTCTTTGCCACGGTATTGTCTATGATAACTCCGCCCGACGCCGCAAAATCGGCATAATCGTCCTTCCCCGTGAGCCGCTTGTAGGTGTTCTCGTTGACAGGATGGAGGCTCATGTAATAGTACCCCGAAATGCGCTCGTTGGAGCTGGTGTTTTCATCGCTCTGAACCAGATATACGATATGGGAATCGTACTGCACATTCTCAAAATGTCCCGAGCGGACCATTTCCTCTGCGTTTATTGCGGTATCTCCCGACTCCATATCGTAGACTGTGACCTCGTAATCGTAGGGAGTCCTGCTGTCGGAGTAGGTGTTTTCAAAGCTGCCCGCTACCACGTCTGCCGCATAGGAAAATCCCGCATAGATGACAACGCTTATCGCCATGGACACCAGCGTGATAAGAAAACGCTTGTTGTTCCTGCGTATGCTGCGGAAGGCTATGAGCCATTCCACGCCTGCTATGCCCTGGGTCTTTTTTCTTTCGGGACTGCCCAGCTTTACCTTCTTCTTTGCGGCGCGCATCGCCTCCACGGGGGACAGCTTATTAACTCTCATTCCCGTACCGATAGCCGAGATAAGCACCCAGAACACACCTATCGCCGCCGATGAAACGATGACCCACACGGGCACCGAAAATTCCAGCATTTCGAAGATGTCATAGCTGCTGCTGAGGGCTCCCAGCACGTCCATTCTGCCGATAAGCAGGAAGATGATGTATGCCAGTCCCGTTCCCAGCAGTATCCCCACGGGAACTCCGAACGCCGACAGCAGCAGTGCTTCAGATACAAGTATCCCCAGTATCTGCTTTTTGGAAGCGCCCACTGCGCGGATAACGCCGTACTGGCGAATCCTCTCGTGGGAGGATATCTCGAAGGAGTTGTCTATGACCATTCTCACGCAGAACATGATGAACAGTATCATAAGATAAATGAGCATATACATTATAGTATTGAAGGACTTGGCGTTCACGCCCTTGTTTATCATGTTGAGGTACTCCTGATTGAAGGAGTAGTCGAAATCGTCTATCTCCAGTCCGATATCCTGAAAAGCGTGGTGCAGGTTCCAGTAGAAGTCGTACTGCTCGTCGTTGAAGGTCAGCAGGAGCTTATCCTTCTGCGGGATAAATGAGCCCATTGCAGTATCTCCGAAATATATCACGCTGTTCTGTGCGGTAAAGCCCACCACCGTGAAGGTGATGACTCTGCCGTCGGTTATCTGATAATGACTGTCCAGTATCCCGGGTATCTCAAAGCCTGCGGCAGTGACTGTATCTCTCCATGAATCGTCGGGCTCCTCGGTGCCCTTATTGACGCACTCATATCTCACGAAGGAGACGGTATCTCCCACCGACGGACTGCCGAAGTATTCCCTGTCTCCGCCCGAGAGAGCTATCTCGCCGTCCTCTGCGGGGAGCCTTCCCTCGGAGACCTTCGTCATTCTTGCGGGGAACATATCGGTATCGTCGGTGCCTATCCTGAGGAAGGAATCGGAGATAAGCTCCCCGTCCTTTCCCGTGAGGTAGTACACCGTAGGATATTCGTCGTCAAGATTTGACGTGACCTGGTCGGTATAGGCGGAAATGCTGTACTGACAGGATTTTTCAAATATATCCATATTTCTGATACTGATAACGTCGTCCTTGGAGAGCTCGTTGAAGATAACGTCATAGGTGCCGTTTGTATACGCGGACACGTTCTTCATAGTGGTAAGCACGGTGCTCACAGCCACAAGCACTGCCGTCATCAGCAGCACCGACAGGATTATCCCTGTCTCGGTAAGTACGGTATGCCGCTTCTGCTTTTTCAGATAGCCTGCGGCTATAGATGACAATACGCTCATATATATCCTCCCCGGGAAATAATTTACAATTGATATGGATAATTTACATTTTTGATATATGGTCAAGTCTATTATATCATTTTCTGCATGTTTTTTCAATAGAAAATGTTAAAAATGAAAAATATTCCGAAAAAAATTTCGGCAGCGGTTACTTTCACAGCACCGCTGCCGATGATCGTTAATTATTCATCTGTATTCTTTGCTGAGAAGCTCGTTTTTCTTATCCCACAGCTTCTGCGATAAGTCTACGTAATACTCGTGAGGATATTCAAACCGCTTGACCTCGTCCCAGATGGTATCGGTCTGACGGGCGCAGTATTCCCTTATCTCGCCGGCGGAGGGGCTTTCGTATACGCATTTGCCGCCGTCGAATATCTGCACCATAAGCTTTTTCGCCGTGAAGTCGGTTACGGTCTTGCGCTTGTAGGGGTGCTCGGGGTCGAATATCTCATAGGGCTCATTGTCGCCGATGACTTCTCCCGCGCAGGTGATAACGTCCGCGATAGCCTTTCCGCTTGCCCTGTCGTATAATCGCCATACCTCCTTGAAGTCGGGATTTGTTATCTTCGCCGCATTTTCCGAAAGCTTTATCCTGGGGATTATCTTACCGTCCTTTTCCACGGCGGCAAGCTTATACACTCCGCCGAACACCGACTCGGAGGACGCCGTAATGAGCCGCTCTCCCACGCCGAAGCTGTCAACAGCCGCTCCCTGAACGATCAAGTCGCGGATGATATACTCGTCAAGGGAGTTGGAGGCTACTATCTTCACATCGGTGAAGCCCTCTGCGTCCAGCATTTTCCTTGCCTTTCCCGACAGGTAGGCGATATCTCCGCTGTCGATACGAATGCCCACAGGCTTTTCGCCCCGCTCCCGCATCTCCTTGAACACAGTTATCGCATTGGGAACGCCCGATCTAAGCACATTATACGTGTCCACAAGAAGAGTGGTTCCGTCAGGATAGCACTTCGCATAGGCACGGAAGGCTTCAAGCTCACTGTCGAACATCTGTATCCAGCTGTGAGCCATGGTGCCCAGCGCGGGAGTCCCCATCATCTCGTCGGAGATAGTGCAGGCTGTGCCGCAGCAGCCGCCTATATACGCTGCTCTTGCTCCGTAGATAGCCCCGTCGAAGCCCTGCGCACGCCTTGAGCCGAACTCCATTACGGGACGTCCTTCGGCGGCTCTTACTATGCGGTTTGCCTTTGTGGCGATAAGGCTCTGGTGATTTATGCAGATGAGTATCATAGTTTCCACGAACTGCGCCTGTATAGCAGGACCTCTTACGGTGACTATCGGCTCTCTCGGGAAGATAGGCGTGCCCTCGGGCACAGCCCATACATCGCAGGAGAATCTGAAATCACGGAGATACTCCAGAAACTTTTCGGAGAATATACCCTTTCCGCGGAGATAGTCGATATCCTCGTCGGTAAAGCGGAGGTTTTTCAGATAATCAATGACCTGCTCCAGTCCGCACATTATGGCAAATCCGCCGTTATCGGGAACACGTCTGAAAAACATATCAAAGTATGATATTGTATCTCCCATTCCGTTTTCAAAATATCCGTTAGCCATGGTCAGCTCGTAAAAATCGGTAAGCATCGTCAGATTGCGTTCATTCATATCATTCACCCTTCAAACAGTTCACTTTATTGTTGAAACAAACTCAATACCGCTGTCGGACATCAGCTTGTATGCGGCTATGTTTGCGAAGTCTGCGCTGTGCAGCGGAGAATCGTAGGTCTCGGTGCAGTCTGCGGGGATAACTATCCTGCACTTTCTGTCGGCGGCGGTATAGTAGGTCTTCAGCGACAGGCACAGCTGCATTACGCATATATCGGTGCAGTCCCCCACTACAATGAATGTGCTGACCTTTTCGTGTCCGTCAATAAGCCTGCGGAGCTTTTCCTCGTGAAAGCCGTTGGTGGAATTCTTTTCGATGAGCTCATATCCGCCGACGGTTTTTATTTCATCGACTATCTCGCTTTCGGATGTACCGCGGATGCAGTGGGGCGGGAATGCGGAAAACTCGGCGCAGTCCCCGCTGTGGCAGTCGGCAAGGGCGACGGAATATATCCCCGCAGCATTGCAGCGGCGAAGCAGCTCGGCAGAAGGCGGGATAATATCCTCCACGCGGGGCGAGGCCATAGCTCCCTCCCGCACAAAGCCATTGACTATATCAACGATGATAAGCATAGTTTCCTCCGTCACAAAGCTCTCAAGGGAAACGCTTTCCAGAGCCGATATTTTTTCCGCACAGGCGGTGAGCTCCTTTACGGCGGCGGTCAGTTCTCTGCTGTTTATATTCATAGAATACACCCTTTCTTATAATGCGTGATAATTACTTGTTTATGTAGCTTGTTTGTTATTATCATTTTGATAATATCATTATAACATTAACATTCCGATTTGTCAAGGGGTTTTGGAAATTTTTTTTTGAGAATTTTATCGGCTGTTGATTTTTCCTTCTGTATGTGATACAATATTATTGGCAAATGAAAACGAATAGTTATCCATATATACAATTTAAAGGAACGTGATATAAATGACCCCACTGGCAGACCGTCTGCGCCCCGAAACTCTTGATGATGTGGTGGGACAAAGACATCTACTTGCTCCCGGAAAGCCGCTGCGCAGGATAATCGACGGCGGAAATATCCCCAATATGATATTCTACGGTCCCTCGGGCGTGGGAAAGACTACCGTTGCGCGGATAATCGCCCACAACAGCGGCATGAAGCTCCATAAGCTCAACGGCACCTCCGCCGCTACCGCCGATATCCGCGAAGTTATCGCCGATACCGACACTCTTGACGGCAGAAACGGCGTGCTGCTCTACCTGGACGAGATACAGTATCTCAACAAAAAACAGCAGCAGTCTCTGCTGGAATACATCGAAAACGGTCAGATAACCCTGATTGCCTCCACCACCGAGAATCCGTACTTCTACATCTACAATGCCATTCTTAGCCGAAGCGCAGTCTTTGAATTCAAGACCGTTTCCGCAGAGGATATAGTCCCCGCTGTCAACCGTGCTTTTCATGTAATGTCGCAGGATATGGGCGTTAAGATAAGCGTCCGGAAGGGCGCGGCGGAGCATATCGCCCGAAGCTGCGGCGGAGATGTACGCAAATCCGTGAGCTGCGCAGAGCTGTGCGTTCTCGGCGCGGAAAACAACGGCGAGGAGATAACCGTCACCCTCGAAGAGGCTAAGGAGCTTGCCCAGCGCAGCAACATGCACTACGACAGGGACGGCGACTCTCACTATGATATTCTGTCCGCACTGCAGAAATCCATTCGCGGCTCGGACGAAAATGCTGCGATACACTATGCGGCAAGACTTATCGAATCGGGGGATATAATTTCCCTGTGCAGGCGGCTCCTCGTCATAGCCGCAGAGGATATCGGACTTGCCTATCCGCAGGCTATCCCCATTGTCAAAGCATGCGTTGACAGCGCACTGCAGCTGGGTCTGCCCGAAGCACGCATTCCCCTTGCGAATGCGGTCATTCTTCTTGCCACCGCTCCCAAGTCAAACTCCGCATATATGGCGATAAACACTGCTCTGGAGGATATCCGCACCACCGAATGCGGTGATATCCCACGTCAGCTGCAGAACAAGCATTACGACGGCGAGGACGCCGCCGTTAAAGGACAATTCTACAAATATCCCCATGATTATCCCAATCACTACGTTGAACAGCAGTACCTCCCCGACCCTATCAAGGACAGGGTATACTACAAATACGGCGACAACAAGTCGGAACAGGCTGCTTATGCGTATAACTTCAAGATAAAGGGAAAATGATATCGGGCATGACCATTCCGCGTCATAAAATCAGTACAGGTAGAATATACTTGTACAAATGATCGGTTTACATTATAATTTGAACGTGGGAAGGATAACAGCTATGAGAAAATTTTCCGTAAGCTCCGCTGCGGCGGCTATAACTCTCTGCTTCGGCATCGGCGTGATATGCTATGCGGTCAGCCGTATCGACACCGCCGTTTACGTCAACGCCGTCCCCGAGGACGAGACCGTTATCGTTCTTGACGCGGGACACGGCGGCATGGACGGAGGCTGCTCCACTGCGGACGGAATCCCCGAAAAGGGCATCAATCTGAATATCATGCTGACTGTCCGCGATATGGCGCAGATATTCGGCTACACCACCGTGACTACCCGCGACAGCGATATGTCCATTCATGATAGCGGCGTGGAGGGTATCCGCGCACAAAAGATATCCGACATGGAAAACCGTCTGGAGATTTTCAATAAATATCCCAACTCGGTCTGCGTTTCCATTCATCAGAATACCTACACCGACCCCCGATTCAAGGGCGCGCAGATGTTTTACTCCTCGGCAAACTCCGAAAGCGCGCGGCTTGCTTCCACTCTTCAGACTCTTTTCAGAGAGAATCTCCAGCCCTATAACAACCGTGAGACCAAGCTCTGCGGCAGCGAGCTTTATCTCTGTCACTTCTGCAACAATCCCGCTGTAATGGCGGAATGCGGATTCCTATCCAATCCCGAGGAAGCGGCAATGCTCACCGATGAAGCCTATCAGCAGAAGACTGCTTTTACCATTTTTGAGGGAATAAATCAGTTCCTGACGCAGGGTAAATGACCCGACAAAGAGTCCCGTGAAAACGGGGCTTTTTTCATTATAAAAATCTCTTGACAACACAGACTAAATGTATTATCATATAAATAGTACATTTGTTTCAGGAAAGGACAGAATTATGGATAAATTTCAACTTGTTTCCGATTACAAGCCCGCAGGCGATCAGCCGCAGGCTATCGAAAAGCTCGTTAACGGCATAAATTCGGGCATGCGCGAACAGACCCTCATGGGCGTTACAGGCTCCGGCAAGACCTTCACCATGGCAAGCGTTATCGCACAGCTCAACCGTCCCACCCTTGTGCTGGCTCACAACAAGACCCTTGCGGCGCAGCTCTGCTCCGAATTCAAGGAGTTCTTCCCGCACAATGCCGTGGAGTATTTCGTCTCCTACTACGACTACTATCAGCCCGAAGCATATATCCCCTCCACCGACTCGTTCATCGAAAAGGACAGCGCCATAAACGACGAGATAGACAAGCTCCGTCACTCTGCCACACTCGCGCTTTCCGAGCGCAGAGATGTTATCATCGTAGCGTCCGTGTCCTGCATATACTCCCTCGGCTCCCCCGAGGATTACCGCACCAACGTCATCTCCCTGCGCACCGGCATGGAGCTTTCCCGCGAGGACCTGCTGGGCAGACTGGTGGCTATCCAGTACGAGCGCAACGACATAAACTTCGTCCGCAACAAGTTCCGCGTCCGCGGCGATGTGGTGGAGATATTCCCCGCAGGCTCCGCGGAAAACGCTATCCGTGTGGAATTTTTCGGCGATGAGATAGACCGCATTTCCGAGATCCAGGTGGTCACGGGAAATGTCATATCCACGCTGTCTCATGCGGCGATATACCCCGCGTCCCACTATGTGGTGAACAAGGAAAAGATTCACGCTGCCGCAGAAGAGATCGAAGCCGAAATGAAAGAGCGCATCAAATACTTCAAGGACCACGACCAGCTCATCGAGGCACAGCGGATCGAACAGCGCACCCTCTACGACATCGAAATGCTGGAGGAGATAGGCTTCTGCAAGGGCATCGAAAACTACTCCCGAATTCTGTCGGGACGTGCTCCCGGAAGCACTCCCTATACCCTTCTTGACCACTTCCCCGAGGACTACGTCCTGTTCGTGGACGAGAGCCACGTGTCTCTCCCCCAGGTCAGAGGAATGTCCGCAGGCGACCGCGGCAGAAAGAATGTCCTCATTGATTACGGCTTCCGTCTGCCGTCGGCGCTGGATAACCGTCCGCTGAACTTCGATGAATTCCAGTCGAAGATACATCAGGCGATATACGTTTCCGCCACTCCCGGCGATTTCGAAAAGGAACACTCCTCACAGATAGTGGAGCAGGTCATCCGTCCTACGGGACTTATCGACCCCGAGATAATTGTCAAGCCCGTGGAGGGACAGATAGAAGACCTGCTGTCCGAGATAAATATGCGTACCGCCAAAAGAGAGCGGGTCCTCGTCACCACCCTCACCAAGAAAATGGCGGAGGACCTCACCGACTTCCTCACAGGAATGGGCGTGAAGGTCAGATACATGCACCACGACATCGACACTATCGAACGAATGGAGATAATACGCGATCTGCGCTTAGGCGAGTTTGATGTGCTGGTGGGCATCAATCTGCTCCGCGAGGGACTGGATATCCCCGAGGTATCTCTGGTTGCGATACTTGACGCAGACAAGGAGGGCTTCCTCCGTTCGGAAAGCTCGCTGATACAGACCATCGGACGAGCTGCCCGCAACAGCGAGGGCAAGGTCATCATGTACGCAGATTCGGTGACCCGCTCCATGGAGAACGCTATCACCGAGACCGAGCGCCGCCGCGGCTTACAGATGAAATTCAACGAGGAACACGGCATCGTTCCCAAGACTATCATCAAGGACGTAAGAGACGTTATCGAAATATCCACAAAGGCGGAGACCTCGAAAAAGACCTCAAAGAAAAAGCTGACCGAAAAGGAGCGTCAGGAGCTTATCGAAAAGATGACCATAGAAATGAAAAATGCCGCAAAAATGCTTGAATTTGAGCATGCGGCATTCCTCCGAGACAAGATAAAAGAGCTTAAGGGCATGAAATAATTTCGTATATGATCTTGCGGCTGAACATTATCAGCCGCATTTTTTTGTATTATTTGAAAATGTCGGCATATAATAACTCTATCCTAAAAAGCGAAAGGATAAAGTTGATATGAAAGATAAAATATTTGCGGTGCTGCAGCGTATCGGACGTTCCTTTATGCTGCCGATCGCAATTCTTCCAATAGCGGGGCTGCTCCTCGGGATAGGAAGCTCCTTTACCAATCCCACCACCCTTGAAGCCTACGGGCTGACAGGCATTATCCGCGAGGGCGGTCTGCTCTACACGATCCTCGACATAATGAGCGCAACGGGAAACATTGTCTTTGCTAATCTCCCGCTGCTGTTTGCCATGGGCGTGGCTATCGGCATGGCTAAAAAGGAAAAATCCACCGCCGCACTGTCCGCTGCGGTGGCATACCTTATCATGAACACCGCCATTAGCGCAATGATAACCGCATACGGCGGCGCGGAGGCAATGCAGGAAAACTCTACTGCCTCCGTTTTAGGCATTACTACTCTTCAAATGGGCGTTTTCGGCGGTATCATTGTAGGCCTTGGAACAGCCGCGCTCCACAACCGCTTCTACAAGATAGAGCTGCCGCAGGTAGTGTCCTTTTTCGGCGGAACACGGTTCGTTCCTATTATATGCTCCCTTGTCTATCTTATTGTCGGGATAGTCATGTTTTACATCTGGGGATTTGTTCAGACGGGTATCTCGAATCTCGGCAATCTGGTGCTGGAGTCGGGCTACGCAGGCACATGGATATACGGCATCATCGAAAGAGCTCTTATCCCCTTCGGACTTCATCATGTGTTCTACATGCCCTTCTGGCAGACCTCCGTTGGCGGAACGGCTGTCATCGACGGAATGACCGTCTCGGGTGCGCAGAACATCTTCTTTGCGGAGCTGGCTTCAAAATCCACCGAAGTCTTTTCCGTTTCCGCCACAAGATTTATGACGGGTAAATTCCCGTTCATGATATTCGGTCTTCCCGCGGCAGCATTTGCGATGTACAGAGCTGCCCGTCCCGAAAAGAAAAAGGCTGTGGGCGGACTGTTGCTCTCCGCGGCGCTGACCTCCATGATAACGGGCATCACCGAGCCTCTGGAGTTCACCTTCCTGTTCGTGGCGCCCTCCATGTATATCGTGCACTGTGTGCTGGCGGGACTGTCCTATATGCTCATGCATATCCTGAACGTGGGCGTGGGCATGACATTTTCGGGGGGACTTATCGACCTGACCCTGTTCGGAATACTCCAGGGCAATGCCAAGACAAACTGGATATGGATAGTCATTGTAGGACTTTTCTACGCGATAATTTACTATTTCGTGTTCTATTTTATGATAACAAAGCTGAACCTTAAAACCCCCGGACGTGAAGCCGACGGCGAGGAAACAAAGCTCTACACCCGCAAGGATATGAACGCACGCAATGAAGCGCTGAAAGGCAGTTCTCTTACAAGCGCGCTCATTCTGAAAGGACTGGGCGGTAAGGCAAATATCTCGGACATCGACTGCTGCGCCACAAGGCTCCGCGTTACCGTGGACGACCCCGCTGCCGCCGACGAGGCTCTGCTGAAACAAAGCGGAGCAAGCGGAGTTATACGAAAAGGTAACGGCATACAGGTGGTGTATGGTCCGCGGGTATCGGTCATTAAGTCCGACCTGGAGGATTTCATGGACACTCCCGATTCGGACGATCTTGACAAGCTGCTGGGCGGCGTTATGTTGAATGACGAAGCCGAAAAGGAGCAGTCCGAAAGCGGCGGCGGCGCAGAGACTATTTCCCTTGCCGCTCATATGAACGGAACTGCTGTCCCACTTTCGGCGGTGGAGGACGAGGCATTCTCCTCAGGAGCGCTGGGAGACGGTGCCGCCATCGAGCCTGCCGAGGGCAAGCTGTACTCCCCTTGTGAGGGCGTTGTTGAAACGCTGTTCGACACAAAGCATGCGGTCAGCATACGCTCCGACAGCGGCGCGGATATACTTCTTCACATCGGCATAGATACCGTGCACTTAGGCGGGAAATTCTTCACTGCCCACGTGAAGGACGGAGACAGAGTAGCAACGGGAGACCTGCTTATCAGCTTCGACTTAAACGGTATAAGAAATGCAGGCTATAAGCTTACTACCCCGCTTATCGTCTGCAACAGCGATGAGTTTGAGGACATCTCCCTCGAAGCGGAGGGCAGCATTTCCGCAGGGGAAAAATTTTTGACCGCAACGGGAAAGGAATGATATACGATGAAAGAGTTTGAATATGTAATAAGGGACGAGGTGGGCATCCATGCCCGTCCCGCAGGACTGCTTGCCAAAAAGGCAAAGGAGTTCAAAAGTGAGATAACCTTAGAAAAGGGCGGAAAATCGGCTGCCGCGTCAAAGCTTATGGCGGTGATGGCGCTGGGCGTCAAGTGCGGCGACAGGGTGACCGTTAAGATAAGCGGCGAGGACGAGGATACTGCCTCTGCCGAAATGGAGAAATTTTTCCGGGACAATCTGTAATATTATCACGATAAAAAACCGTCCGCAGTCAGTCTGCGGACGGTTTTGCTTTTCAGCGAAAAAGCAACAGCTGCCGTCAGAGGTAAGAAACGGCAGCCGCTATCAGAAAAAGGAGAAAATTTGAAGGCAACACCGCACAAAGCCATTAGGCGTGCTTTGTGCGGTGTTGCCTTTATTATGCTGCGGCTTTTATTTCATTCTCGCTGCTTTTTTTCTTTCTGCAAAGTGCGATAAACGCTCCCACTCCGAGCAGGGCATTTATTCCCAGCAGAGCGGCGCCTGTGCCGAAGCCGTGCTCCTCGCATATCTCGGCGTAGTTCGGTATCATAAGCGCGGGTATCACCATTCCGTTTATGCAGGCGTGGCATATGGACGCGGGATATACCGAGCCCGTCTTTTTGGTGAGCCATGTGAGGAACGAACCTACGAATATGCATGATAAGCTCATCGCCGCAAAGCCCGTGAACGGAAAGCCCCGGTAGCCCAGACCGAAATTGTGTCCGTGAACGGTCAGCGGAGCGTGCCACATTCCCCAGATGATGCCGCCCACGATAAGGGCTAAAGGCTCGGGCATAAGCTTTTCCAGCTTTGGATTGAGATATGCTCTCCAGCCGAATTCCTCGCCGAAGTTTATCCAGAAGGTCTCTATATCCACCGCAAGGGTCAGCAGGAACACTGCCGCAGGACCTGTGCCGAAGTCGATATCGGAAAGGCTGTAATCGGGACAGTAGAGTATTATTAACAGTATCGTTGACAGAAGCGAGCCTAAAACAGCGTATGCAATACCGAAAAGATAGTATTTCATATTTCCGCGGAAATTGGCTCTCAGATAGGTCTCGGAGAAGCCCTCCTTTGTAATGAGCCTTGTGAGAAAATTCGCCGCCATGGGCGTAAAGCCCTCAAGAGTTGCGCAGAGTGTGTAAAGTCTGCCGGGTTCGCCTGTGAGCATGCCGTCGAAATCGTACATGATACCTATCGCTATCATGGGAGCATATGCAAGGATAACAAAGATAATGATACGTATAATGATCTTCTTTTTATCAGCGTTCAAAGCTTTCAGCTCCTTTCAGATAGAATTTGCAGGACATCCTGTAGGACAGATAGTATGACGCTATCGCCAGATAGGGAGAGAGCGATATGACGAACAGCACATTGTCCGAGAATATCGAGCCGTCAAGGATACCGTAAATAATATCAAAGATATTGTTCATGTCAAGCATGGAAAGGTCGCCGAAAAGCAGATATACGAATACTATAAATATTACCAGGAAAAAGCTTGCCATTTTGTACGTGGAGCCTATCTTGCTGCCGAAACGCACGATGAAGGGATATTCCACCGCACGGAGGAAAAGCTGTGCGTAAAAGAATATGTACACGGCGGACATCGCCATTGTCTGCGTTCCGAGGATGAAATTCACCGTCATATCGAGGACCTGACACCACAGCATTGCAAACAGCGACATCAGAAAGCCTGCCATGTATTTGGAGTATACCTGTCCTCTTGCCATGGCGGGAGTGGAGGTCGCGAAATACGCCCATTTTTTTGTCTCGTCGGGCTCGAAGAGGTTTGGCTGGAACATTCCCGTGAAAAAGAATATCATGAAGTAAAACAGCGGAATGATACCTGCCACCTTTTCGGGGTCAATATCATCACCCGTTATATTTACGATCATTCCGAAGGATAAAAACAGAACTGTGCCAAGATATATCAATAAGCTTTTCTTATTGATGATAAGCTCCTTGTATAAAAGTCCCGCCATTATTTCACCCTCCTTTTATAGAGCATAACCGTTGCGGCAAAGCCAGCGGCAAGGGATATTATTATCACGAACGGAGCTATTTCCGCAGCAATATCACGTATCATGGCTGCCTTTTCGGTCACCTTCTCCATTAACAGTTCTGTATCTGTAATATCTCCGTTTTCGTCGGTAAACTGACCGAACCATTCTCTCATTCGGTCCATATTGAGCCACATTATCAGCACAACTATGCCCATAAGTCCCAGCGATAAGGCGTCTGTGACAGTCTTCACCTTGAACCTTGTCAGAAGAGGTATGCTCAGCGAAGAAACGAAAACACATATTGCAGTGATTATCAGGATAATTTTCATTATCCCCGCACTTAAAGATTTTCCGCTTATGCCGCAGATTATTGCCGCATTAAGTACACCGATCCCCACAGAAGCCACAGCCGAACCTATCGGAATAACATACTTGACTGCCGCAAGCTTCACATCGCTGACAGGCAGCGTATAGGAAAACACTCCAAAGCGGCACTTTGAATCGCCGATGATAACTCCGTGGTCTGACATAAGCGTACACAGAGCGGCTATCAGCGGAAGATACATGAATATGTTATATGTATACACGTCCATAATACGGAAGGCTTCCTCGTCCAGCTTGGCAAGGTTGCCGTAAATGGTGCTGAGCCGCACGAGTATCCCCACTATCATGACTGCAAGGGTCACAAAAAGTCCTGTGAAATAGGATCTCTTCGCAAGATAAAGCTCTCTGTAGATAAGTCCCTTCATATCAGCTCCACTCCTTTTTCCTGCGGTTGACGTAGAAGAGCATTATCTCTTCGAGGGTGGTGGGGTCTGCTGTCAGACCGCTGTACTTGGTGCGGCAGAGGGTGCTGTCGGCTATCATCACCTCGGCGCCGAAATCGGTGAGACGGGCGCTGATGATGTCCTCGGAGTCGATACCCTTGTAGTCGGACTTTGAGCACTTTATCACACGGTGATCTTCAAGCACATCGTCCTTATAGCCTGTGAGGGTTATCCTTCCGCGGTCGATGAAGGTCACGCTGTCGGCTATCTTTTCAAGGTCGGTGGTGATGTGGGAGGACATGAGAATGCTGTGGTCCTCGTCCTGGAGATAGTCCAGGAAGATATCGAGTATCTCATTTCTGACAACGGGGTCAAGTCCCGTGGTGGCCTCGTCCATGATGAGCAGCTTTGCGTTATGGGACAAAGCGGCTGCGATCTGGAGCTTCATCTTCATGCCCTTTGAAAGGCTGCCTATGTTCTTTTTCAGAGGAAGCTCGAATTCCTCCAGATATGCATGATATTTCTCGCTGTTCCACTCCTCGTAGATATCCCGCATGATCATCTCCACCTGCTTCGCATTAAAGCAGTCGTTGAAGGGATTCTCGTCGAACACCGCAGCTATCTGCTTTTTGATGTCCTCCTCGTGGTCTGCGATGTTCATTCCCAGCATATTTACGGTGCCTGCGTCGGGCTTGATTATCCCCAGAAGAGAATTTATCGTGGTAGTCTTGCCTGCGCCGTTCTGTCCGATAAAGCCCATTATGCTGCCCTTGGGAACGTTGAAGGATACGCTGTCCAGCGTAAAGGTATCGTATTTTTTGGTAAGCCCGCTTATCTCGATGGCATTTTCATATTCGGTCATATCATTCGCCTCCGCTTATTATTTCAAGAATTTCTTTCAGCTCGTCAAGACCTATCCCACAGGACTTGGCTTTCTTGCAGGCCTGCGACAGAAGCTCCTCTATCCGGCGGAGGTTTTCCTCCCGCAGAAGCTCGGTATTCTGTGCCTTGACAAAGCTTCCCTTCCCCGTGTACGACTCGATGAAGCCGTCACGTTCAAGCTCCTCATAAGCGCGCTTTGTGGTTATTACGCTTATGCGGAGCTGCTGTGCCAGTACGCGCATCGAAGGCAGGGCGTCCCCTTCCTTAAGTGCGCCGTTCAGGATCATGCCCTTTATCTGAGCTGAGATCTGCTCATAAATAGGCTCTCCCGAAGAATTGCTGATTATTATATCCATGGTCTATCTCCAATATTGCAATATTGTATATATTCAATATACACATTATATCATCTGTATATACATTTGTCAATAGGTTTTCTGAAATTCCTCCAGATTTTTTCAGCAAAAAAGCGCACCCGCCTAAAGCAGATGCGCCATATACGTCAGCTCCATTGCAAAATTGTAAATTTTGCAATGGAGCCTAGTATATCGTTTTGTCAAGGTCAGTTTTCGCCGACCGGCTTCCGTGCAGCCCTTACCGCAAGCTGCAACGCCGAGAATATCAGCGCAGCGGCAAGTATCACAGCCGATGTCATGCCTGTCACCGCTGCACGAATTATCAGAATTAATATGTCTTTCATTATCTCACTCTTTCCCGCTGACTATCTTATAATAGCTTTGCGACGTGATGAAGTACACCGCCGTGTACATCACACCGAACGCCCCGAAGCAGCAGAGCGTTACTATGGCGAACAGTCCCGCGTCCGAAAGCCCGAAGAGCGTCAGCAGCCTTGAAATTATCCCGAAGGCAAACGCCATATGCACTCCCGCTGCGGCAAGGGGAGCAAAAAACACCGTCAGCACCTGTGAATTTATGCTCTGTCTTATCTCCCTTTTTGTCATGCCCACCTTGCTGAGTATCTCATATCTCGATTTGTCCTCGAAGCCCTCGGACACCTGCTTGTAGTACATGATAAGCACCGCCGCGGCGATGAATACCGCTCCCAGCAGTATTCCGAGGAAGAACAGTCCGCCGTACATCGCATAGAATTCCGTCCTGTCCTTTGCGGCGCAGTCAATGGAAACTCCCTGCCATTCATCGTCGGAGTATTCCTCCTTTATCTTCGCGATCTCATTGAAAAGAGCAGTGCCGATGTCCGACTGCTTTTCCTCATCGCAGGACAGGTCAAAGCCGTAATAATCATGCATACATGAATGTGCGCTGCCGTAGATACCCAGCTGCAGCTCGTACATTTCATTCACAACAGCTTCATCCTTTACAAAGATGAACACCGAGGGCACAATCTGCATGGCGTCCACGCCGTTGTCCACGAAATCCTCCGCATGGGATTTTACGGTAAAGGTCCCGTACTCGTCGAGAGTAATAGCGTCATAGTCATACCTGCCCTTGGTGGCGTAAACTATGACCTCGCCGTCGGACAGGGTCTCGTTTTTGTTCATAAGACGGTTGTAGTCATCGACCGGAACTATGAACAGCTGTCGGATATCATCGCCAGGGACCTCGGCTGCGCGGTCGGGGTCAAGTATTACCCTGTCGCCGTTAAAGCCGCCCGAAATGTCAAGATAGCTGTAATACAGCACATTTTCCGCAGTCTCGCCGTACTCTTCAAGGACCTTTTCCGCCGCTCCATGAATAAGGGACGTCGTTTTCTCATCTGTGGTGTATGTGTCTATGACTATGTTCCTCGGATATCGCTGACGCAGCATATCCTCCTCGCCGATGTAAAGGCATATCGTTGAGGACAGCGTTACCAGCACCATTGTGGACAGAATGCATATGGAAGCCAGTCCTGCGCCGTTGCGCTTCATGCGGTAGGACATCTGCGATACCGAGATGAAATGATTGGTCTTGTAATAGTAGTTCCTGTTCTTCTGCAGTACCCTGCATATCACCACAGAGCCTGCAATGAACAGCAGATATGTCGCGATGATGACCATGATAACAGCGATAAAAAAGGCAAATATCGCCGTTATGGGCTGCTTTATCACCACTGCCATATAGTACGCGATGCCCAGCAGCACCGCTCCCGCTATGGCAAGAAAATAATTCGCCTTGGGAGGCTTTTCGCCCGAGTTTTCACTGTGCATAAGTTCTATCGGATTTGCAAGGTGTATCTGCCGCAGAGAGTTTATCATTATCAGCAGGAATATCACCGCATAATATACAAGCGCATGGACTATGGACTTTATCTCCACATTAAACGAATAGGAAGCCGTCCCGCCCAGCATTTTCGTCAGCGCAAGCTCTGCCAGCTTTGAAAACAGTATCCCGCAGCCTATCCCCGCAGCCATTGATACGGCGTATATTATCAGTGTTTCCCAGAAAAGTATGCGGGAGATGTTGCGCTTATCCATGCCGAGGATATTGTATAATCCGAACTCCGTCTTGCGGCGGCGTATCAGGAACGAGTTGGTGTAAAACAGAAATATCGCCGAAAATACCACCATAACTCCGCAGCCTAAATACAGTATCGTCTGCATGGCGTCTCCGCCCTTCATCTCACCCACAAAGCTGCTTAAGGTCAGAAAGGAAACGATGTAGTACATCATTATCATTCCCGAACAGGTCAGGATATATGGCAGATAGGTGCGGCGGTTCTTTTTTATCCCGCTTGCCGCCAGCTTCGGATATAAAAGCATTCCGTTCATTATGCGTTCCCTCCCGAAGCCATGAGGGTAAGCGCGTCGGATATCTTCTTGTAAAGCTCCTCGTTTGAGCTGTCCCCTCTGTATATCTGATGAAATACCTCCCCGTCCTTGATGAACAGCACACGGTTTGCATGGCTTGCCGCCTTTACCGAATGAGTTACCATAAGAATGGTCTGTCCCTCGGCGTTGAGTCTTGAAAATAATGCAAGCAGCTCATCGGACGCCTTGGAATCCAGCGCTCCCGTAGGCTCGTCCGCAAGGAGCATTTTCGGCTCGGTTATCATAGCCCGTGCGGCGGCTGTCCTCTGCTTCTGACCGCCCGATATCTCATAGGGATATTTATCCAGCAGAGCGGATATCCCCAGCTTTTCCGCCGCAGGGATAAGCTTTTTCTCCATGTCGCGGTAACTCATTCCCCTCAGCACCAGCGGCAGCAGGATATTATCCCTCACCGTGAACGTATCGAGAAGATTGAAATCCTGAAAGACAAAGCCCAGATTTTCCCGTCTGAAAGCGGCGGAATCCTTCTCCTTTACCTTTGCAAGGTCGGTCCCGTCCAGCAGGACGCTTCCGCCCGTAGGCTTATCAAGAGCGGCGAGTATGTTCAGCAGCGTGGTCTTGCCCGAGCCGCTTTCTCCCATTATTGCGATATATTCTCCCTTTTCCGCGCTGAAGGTCACATTTTTCAGCGCCTCCACCTTGGCAGAGCCTATCCGGGAGGTATATGTCTTTTTTACGTTTGTTACTTCAAGTATCGGCATATCCGTCATTCCTTTCGTTAGTTTATGTCATAATTATAACAGAAAAGGAAAATGTACGCCATTGATACGGCTTACATTTTCCGTGAAAAACCTTACATTTTTGAAAGACTATTCCGCTTCAAGCTCTGCGCGGCTCAGGTCGATCCTGATGACAGTGCCCTTTTCGGAGCATTCCGCAGATATGCTGTGCCCCAGCTTTCCGCATATCTTTCTGCACAGATACAGTCCGATACCGCTTGCTTTTTTATCGAGCCTGCCGTTGCAGCCCGTATAGCCCTTTTCGAATATCCGCGGGATATCCTCGGGAGCGATGCCAAGCCCCGTGTCGCGGACGCAGAGGGTCAGCTCATCCTCACAGTATATCTCCACCTCGCCCGAGAGAGTGTACTTGACCGCATTGGATATGACCTGCTCGATAACGAAAAGCAGCCATTTTTCATCGGTCAGCACCGTTTTCTCCACGGGAGAATATATAAGCTTCAGCTTTCTGCGTATGAACTGCGAAGAGAATTTCCGGACCGCCTGTCTTATCATACCGTCAAGATCGTATTCCTTTATGACAAAGTCTGTGCTGTCCGAGTCCAGCCGCAGATAGCACAGCACCATTTCCGCATACTGTTCTATCCGCTGTAAGTTTTCGGTGAGCTCTGCCTTTTCGGGACAGTCCGTGCTCTGCAGGATAAGGTCTTCCGCCGCAATGGGGGTCTTTATCTGATGGACCCACATGGTATAATAATCGGTCATGTCCGACAGCTTTGCAGCCGCTTCATTTTCCGCAGCCTTAAGCTCGCCGTACAGCTGCCGCACAAGCTCGTAATAGGCTTCTTCGACGCCGCCTCTGGGAACGGGGAGATGATCCGCCGTCAGAGTGATCTCCTCCGCCGCCTTTTCAAGAGCCTTTCTTCTGCGGCGGAAGGCTGTATAGTCGATAATGAAGAATATCACCCCGAAAAATCCGCTGACCGCCCCGCCGTACAGCACAGCCTCACAGGGAAGCCCGAAAAGCCCGAAGACTGCGGCAAACACTGCGATAACTGTCAGCCAGACGATAATGCCTTTCACATGCGCTTTCAGATATCCTATAAACATTTCCGTCACTCCACGATATAGCCCATGCCGGGCTTTGTTTCGATAAATCCGCACAGCCCCGCCTTTTCAAGCTTTTTCCGCAGCCTTGAAACATTGACGGAAAGCGTGTTCTCATCGACGTAGCTGTCGGTCTCCCACAGCTTGTTCATGAGAAGCTCGCGGCTTATCACCTTCCCCTTATTTTCAAGGAGAGTCAGCAGTATGCGGTACTCGTTTTTCGTCAGGTCTATCCTTTCGCCGTTGTATGTAAGCGCAGCGTCGGAGATGTTGAGGATAGCTCCCTTGTGTTCGATGATGTTCACACCGCCGCTGAAATCGTAGGTACGCCGCAGTATAGCCTGTACCTTCGCCATCAGCACATCAAGATCGAAGGGCTTCGGGATAAAATCATCGCCGCCCATGTTCATTGCCATGACTATGTTCATATTGTCCGAAGCCGACGACAGAAACACCACGGGCACCTTCGATACTCTGCGTATTTCCGTACACCAGTAGAATCCGTTATAAAAGGGCAGCCCGATATCCATAAGCACCAGCTGAGGCGAAAACTCTGAGAACCCGCTCATTATGTCCTTGAAATTCCCGGCGCACTTCACCTCGCAGCCCCATTTCTCAAGACGATTTTTAACCGCATTTGCAATAGCAGGCTCGTCCTCCACGATAAATATCCTGTACATTCTTGTCACACCTTTTGTTTGTTGATATGTTCCTATAAAATACATTATATCACAGAAAGCGGGATCATGCAATATCCTCAGCGGAGAAAGACGCAATATCAATATCCGCGCGCATTCCCGGCATATATACAATATCCACAAATCATTAACCGAAAGCGGGAAAAAATTGACCTCTGATGTAAAATTATGCAGATAAGGATATATTTTTATTGACACTTTGGCAAAAAAACATTATAATTTATAGTAGTAATTCTATACTATAAAGGATATGATCCGATTGAAGAAAAATAAGCAGAAGCTCAGCAGCAGCTATCGTACAGCATCATTTATCATCATATTGATACTTGGCATTATCATCGTACTTAATACGGCACTTATCAGACAGACCGAGACGCAGCGCATAGAAGCCGAAGGACAGATGCGGCTCAGCAGTATCGCAAGTCAGGTGGATACAAGTCTGTACCGCTCCGAATGTCTTCTCGACAGCGTTGCGATGCAGATAGAACAGATCATCGCTTCGGGGGACGACATTTCCGGGCAGATAGAATGTTATTTCAGCGCCGATACTATCGCCGACATAAGCAGCCGCTCCGACGGCAGCTGCTTCAGCGCCTATGCCGCTTATGACGGAAGACTCTACATAAACGACTTCGTCCCCGACGATGATTTTATCCTCGATGAACGCTCCTGGTACATCGGAGCCAAAAAGCGCCTGGGCGCCGTAAACGTTACCGAGCCCTATATCGACGCAAATACGGGCGAAATGTGCTACACCATATCAAAGCTTCTGTCGGACGGCTCCACAGTTGTGGGACTTGATTTCAATCTCAGCGGAATTCAGCAGTATATCGAGGAAATGAGCCCCGCAGACTCGGGCACAAGCCTTATCGTAAACGACAACGGCATGATAGTCGGACACTCACAGCCTGAATACGTGGGCAGGAATTACAATGAGACGGACTTTTACTACGAGCTCGTAAACAAAGTGTTCATGCTCTACGGAAATTCCTTCGATTACACCTCCGACGGCGTAAGCTACAATGTTTTCTCTGCCAGGACAAACTACGACTGGTATCTGATAGTATGCGTTCCCCGCGGAGATACCGATTCGATTTTAAGCGGAAATACTCTGTACATCACACTGATAATGGCAGTCTTTGCAGCGGCTGTGGCAGTATTCTTCATATACGTCTGCCGTAAAAAAGCAGCTGCGGAAAAGGCTCTTGCCGATAAAAATGAATATATCAAGGCTCTGACCCTTGAGCTGAAACGCCCTCTTTCAAGGATATTGAACCGCGCGGAGATACTCGGCAGCTCGGACGAGAACAATACCGAAGCAAGCGCAGAGATAGGCGATTCCGTCAAGGAGCTCAGCCGTATGCTGGACGACTGCGCCGACATATCAAAGCCCGCCGTTTCCGCCGAAAAGGAGGAAACAAACCGAAAAAAGGACAAAAGCCCCGTAAACCACAGGATAAGGATAGCTCTTGTGACGGTGGTGCTTCTGGCTACGGGAGTATTCACCCTTGTTCTGAACACGATGGCATACGGCGAACTGAGCAGCCTCAAAATGAACAGCGAGACCGAGCTTTATACCGATCAGGTACAGGAATGGGCGCTGACAAACAAGACCGTACTGGACGTTATCGCCGAAAGCATTGCTTCCCAGCCTGGCTTTACCGATGATTACGGCGGGGCGGTGGAATATCTTGACAGCGTGGTGTCAAACCATGACGATATCTCTGTGGCATACATATGCAATCCCGAATGGGAGCATACGGTCATCATGAACAACGGCTGGGAGCCCGATGACAGCTGGCATGTGGAGGAGCGTCAGTGGTACGTGGATACCATAAATTCGGGAGATAATTTCAACGTTTCGGCGCCCTACCTGGACGAGCAGACGGGACTTTACTGCACCACCCTCAGCAAGATAGTCTATGACAGCAAGGGCAATTTTATCGGCGTTCTCGGCATCGACTATTACCTTGACAAGCTTATCGCTATCCTCAGCGAAAGCTATACCGACACGGGCTACGCCTTCCTTACCGATATTGACGGAAATATCCTCAATCACCCTTACGAGGAATATCAGATGAAGCCGGGATATTCCGTGAACGCCGCGGATATCTGCTACAGGACCGCTCTTTCGGAGATAGACGGAAGGTATGTTGTTATAACCGATTACGACGGTCAGATGAAGATATGCCTTGCAATGAAAGAGGATGTATCGGGCTTTAATGTATTTGTCGTAAAGGATCAGCTGTATATCCTTGGCAGCGAGATCTATTCCAACATTATCTATTTATGCTTATTTGCACTGTGTATCATCTTAGTAAATGCGATAATGCACAGTCTCACCCGCTGGCAGGAAAAGGTCAACAAGGAGCTCCGCGAAGCCGCCGACAAGGCTATCAACGCCGATAAGGCAAAGAACAACTTCCTCGCCAATATGAGCCATGAGATAAGAACGCCTATCAACGCCGTTCTCGGCATGAACGAGATGATAATGCGCGAATCGGACGAACCGCAGATAGTGGAATACGCCGCCAATATCCAGAGCGCAGGCAGAACGCTGCTCTCGATAATCAACGATATCCTCGATCTGTCCAAGATAGAATCGGGCAAAATGGAGATAGTTCCCGTGGAATACGATGTAAGCTCTCTTGTGAACGATATCGTGAATATGATAAGGGTAAGGGCGGAAAAGAAAGAGCTCCGCTTCATTCCCGAAATAGACGAGAAGATACCCTCCGTGCTTTTCGGCGACGATGTAAGACTTCGGCAGATAATCACCAATATCCTCACAAACGCAGTCAAGTACACTCCCGAGGGCTATGTCCGCCTTAAGATGACCGTCGTTCAGATACAGGACGGCATGCTGCGGCTTGAAGTCAGCGTATCCGATACGGGAATAGGCATCAAGGAAGAGGATATGGACAAGCTGTTCACCTCCTTCCAGCGCCTCGATCAGGAAAAGAACCGCAGCATCGAAGGCACGGGACTGGGACTGACTATCGTTGCTCAGCTGCTGAAAATGATGGGCAGCGAGCTGAACGTCTCCAGTGTTTACGGAGTAGGCTCCACCTTCTCGTTCACTGTGGAGCAGAGGATAGTCAACGCAGAGCCTATGGGCAATTACGAGCAGCGCTTCAAAGCGTCTGCGGACAGCATTTCCGACAACTCCTCAAAGACCGCTCCCGATGTGCGGATACTCGTGGTGGACGATAACGAGACCAATCTGCTGGTAGCAAAGAGCCTTCTCAAACGCACCCTTGCTAAGGTGGAGACCGCTTCAAGCGGAAAGGCTTGTATCGAGCTGCTGAAAACGAATATTTACGACATAGTCTTTCTTGACCATATGATGCCCGAAATGGACGGTATCGAGACCCTGAAAAAAATAAAGGAAGAACAGCTGGGCGTGGGAACGGTGTTCGTCGCACTGACGGCAAACGCTATCCACGGCGCAAAGCAGACCTATCTGGAAGCAGGCTTTGACGATTATCTTTCAAAACCCTTCACGGGACACGATATCGAAAAATGTCTTTTCGGTCATATTAGCAGAGATATGATAAAGATATCCGAGGACGACGGAGATGTCTCCGCCGAAGAGGATACGGGCTCTGCCGACGTGGGCTCCGGGCTTGATATCGAAAAGGCTCTCGCAGCCCTTGACGGCGGCGAAGACGCATATATGGACGCGGTCTATGACTTCTGCGACAACAACAGATGCAACGACCTTGAGCTTGACTATAATTTCAAGGATATCAAGAGCTACCGCGTAAATCTGGAAAAGGCTGCCGAGGACGCCGAAGCAGTCGGTCTGACAGAGCTTGCGGACGCAGCTTCAAAGCTGATAAACGCCGCAGAGAACAATGATATCGGCTATATCAGCGCAAATCATGCCGGATTTATAAAGCTGTACCGAAAGGCAGCGGATAATATCGAACGGGCAGCGCAGGAGTATTTCTCATAATATTTTTCGTTCTTGCAAAGGAGGAAAAAAATGCTTAACATTTTAAAGGATCTGAAAAAAGACGCCGAAAATACCGACAGCAGGACCATAGGCGTCCTGACTATCACACTGGGCTTTATCACTCTGTTCATGTGCATAGTCAACATTGCGACCAAGTCTGCCGTCATGGTCGCCATTACGGGCGTGATGAGCGTATGGTTCATCATCAATTATCTGGTGTACAGAAAATGGAAGAGCTTTGCTGTAATAAGCGTTGCCACTCTAATAGCCGTGGGCGCTATGATGCTCTATTTCTTAGTGTCGGGCGGAAAGGACGGCTTCAGTATCGTCTGGCTGCTGCTTGTACCGCCTATAGGCATCTTCTTCTACAAGCTGCTTTTCGGAGGCGGCTTCAGCATTCTGCTGGGGATATTTACCGCAATATATATGTGGTCTCCGCTTCATGAGCTTGGCTATGCCTATTCGGATACCTATCTGCTCAGATTCCCCATGGCCTATTTCTTTGATACTGCGGTGTGCATCTACATAAACTACACTCTGCTGAGATCACGGCAGAAACAGGCGGAGCTTATAGACATGGCACAGCAGGCAAACACCACCAAAGGCGACTTCCTCGCCAATATGAGCCATGAGATAAGAACACCGCTGAACTCCGTAGTGGGAATGTGCGAGCTTATCCTCCGCGAGAACGACATAAGCGATACGGTGAGGGATTACTGCTTCAATATTCAGAATTCGGGCAGAAGCCTGCTTTCCATCATAAACGATATCCTTGACTTTTCCAAGATAGAATCGGGCAAAATGGAGCTGATAAATGAGGAATTCAACATCGCTTCCACGCTGAACGACGTGATAAATATGGCTCTCACAAGAAAGGGCGACAAACCGATAGAGGTCATCGTCAAGTGCGATCCCGACATCCCCGTAGGACTGGTGGGCGACGAGCTGAGGATACGTCAGGTCATGATAAACCTCGTGACAAACGCCATCAAATTCACGAGCAGAGGCTGTGTTGTGATACGGGTCTCGCAGACAAAGCACGATTACGGCATAAATCTTTCCGTAGCGGTAACAGATACTGGAATAGGCATCTCTCCCGAGGGGCTTGAAAAGCTGTTCAACAGCTTCCAGCAGGTAAACACAAAGAAAAACCGCTCCGTGGAGGGAGCGGGTCTGGGACTGGCTATCTCGCGGAATCTTCTCACTGCCATGGGCGGATTTATCAACGTATCCAGCACCGAGGGCGAAGGCTCCGAGTTCAGATTCGTTGTCCCGCTGAAGGTCTCGGACGAAAAGCCCTTCGTCTCGATCAGAGAGCCCGAAAAGATACACGCCGCATGCTATATTGACATAACAAAATTTGAAATGCCGAGGGTCTCCCGGGAGTATACGGCTCTTATCTCGGAGCTGCGGACGGAGCTTAACACCGACTTTGAGATGTTCGATTCCTTTGCAGCGCTGAACAGAGCGGTCTCGGAGAAAAAATACACCCATATTTTCACGGGCAGAGAGGAATATACCTCAAACCGCAGCTTCTTTGATGGTCTGTCGGACGGCACCGAGATAGTCATCGTTCAGGACAGACTCAACGCAATAGAGCTCCCCCCGAAGATGAAGTGCATTTACAAGCCGTTTTATGTGATGACAGCCGCTTCCGTTTTCAACAACGAAAAGCTGCTAGTAAATATCAACGAGCGGAGAAATTCTGCTGTGCGCTTTGTGGCGCCTAAGGCAAGAGTGCTTATCGTCGATGATAATATCATCAATCTTAAGGTAGCGGTTGGACTTATGCGTCCCTATCATATGCAGGTGCTCACCGTGGACAGCGGACGGGCTGCCATATCCATGCTCCGTTCAAAGGATATCCACATCGTATTTATGGATCATATGATGCCCGAAATGGACGGTATCGAAGCCACAAAGGAGATTCGGAGCATGGATGGCTCTTACTATAAGGATCTGCCTATCATCGCGCTGACGGCAAATGCGGTAAACGGCGTAAGGGATATGTATATCGAAGCGGGACTCAATGACTTCATCGCAAAGCCTATAGAGCTTTCCGCTCTGGACAGAGTCCTGAAAACATGGCTGCCCAGAGAGCTTATACAGGCGCCGTCCTCCAGAAACGAGCGCCGCGCCGCATCAGACCGAAGAAAGCAGGCTAAGCCAAATGATAAGCCCTCCGTCAGGTCGGAGCTTCTCGATCCCGAAACGGGACTCACCTACACAGGCGGAGATACAGACGCATATAACGAGATACTGGAGGTGTATGTCCGCAAGACTCCCGAAAAGCATGAGTATATCCGGAAGCTTTTCGATGAAAAATCCTGGAAAAATTACGTTATCGAGGTCCATGCTCTGAAAAGCTCATCGCTGACCGTGGGCTCGAAGCCGCTTTCCGAGCTTGCAAAGGAGCTGGAGCTGGCAGGAAAGGCGGAGAATTACAGCCTTATCGAAGAAAAGAACAGCGCTATGCTTGACATGTATCTTAAGGTTGCAGAGCTGGGACGGAAGTATCTGAACATAGCTGCTCCGCCCGCCGAGGAAGCGCCCGAAAAGCCCGATACAGCGCCGCTCACCTCGATAACTGCGGAAAAGGCGGGAGAACTTATCGAAAGGATAAAGGCTGCCTGCGAAGGCTTTGACAGCGACGAGGTCTCAAAGATATGCGAAGAAGCTTCCGTGTATGCAGTGGGAGATGTTGCCTTAAAGCCGCTGTTTGACGGGATAAAAGCCGACGTGGATGATTTTGAATACGACAGCGCAGCGGAAAAGGCTGACGCAATATTCGAAAAGATCAAAAAATAAGCTTCGGAAAGGAATATGTGAAATGGCTTTGGAAAAGAAAAAAGTCGGCATACTTGCAGAGTGCGTCTGCGACCTGCCAAAAAGCACTCTGCGCAGCCGGGGCATTGACATACTGTATTTTCTGGTGGAGACGGAAAGCGGAGTTTTTACCGATACCGACGAGATCACGGCGGAAAACGTAATTTCTCATATGGAAAAGGGCGGCAGGACAAAATCTGCGCCTCCCCCGCCCGAAATTTATAAGAAGGCCTTCGAGAAAAGCCTGAAACGCCATGACGAGGTCATTCTTGTGGCTATCAGCTCACATATCAGCCATTCCTGCGAAAATGCAGAAAAGGCAATAAAGCTCATGGGCGATGACGGAAAAAGGGTGCATATCTTCGACTCGGAGCATCTTTCCACGGGACTTGGATTCCTTGTGCTGCGGGCGGCAGAGCTGGCAGCGCAGGGCTGTGACTCCGCGAAGATATTGTCGGAGCTTGAAGCGATGAAGCCGAGAGTCTCCACCACCTTCATTGCCAAAAACGCAGATTATCTGTACAGGAACGGACTTGTATCCGCCTTTGTAAAATCAGTGTGCAGCATACTCAGCATACACCCCGTACTTACAATGAAAAACGGCGATATCCGTCCGAAGACCGTTATCCTCGGAAGCTATGAAAACGCCTGCAGAACATATATCAAAAAGGAACTTAAAGGCAAAAAGAATATCGACAGCAGACAGGCATTTGTCACCCATGTGGGCTGCAGCGTAAAAATGCTGCGGATAATAAAGTCGGAAACGAAAAAATACTGCGGCTTTAACGAGCTGACCGTTACGGACGCGTCCGCAACCATTTCCAGCAACTGCGGTCCCGACACCTTCGGGATATTGTTTGTCAGAACAGACTGAACCGCAGATATAATAGTGAGCAAAACTGCGCAGGCTCCCAAAATGAGAGACTGCGCAGTTTTTTCGTACCTTTCAAATCACATAAAACCGGCTCTCGTCCACTTCAAACTCCGCACGCTGAATAGGGTGAGCGGCGTCGTAATTGTAGCGCAGCTCCTGATTTTTTATGCTGACTCTTGCCCCCTCGGGGATAGATTTTGTAATGAACGCATTGCCTCCCACAACGACATTCTTGCCCACAACAGTCTCACCGCCCGGAATAGACGCTCCCGAATATATGGTAACAGGTTTGCATCGGATAATAGAAGCCTCGAAATAAAAAAAGAAGCAAGGAGCAGATAAACTGCCTCTTGCTTCTTAAATATCAACTATTCAGTAAGATTATTCGTTGATCTTAGTAACAACGCCTGAACCTACTGTACGTCCGCCCTCACGGATAGCGAAGCGGAGACCCTCTTCAATAGCGATAGGAGTGATGAGCTCAACGTCGATAGAAACGTTATCGCCGGGCATGCACATTTCCTTATCAGCGGGAAGAGTAATAACGCCTGTAACGTCAGTTGTTCTGAAATAGAACTGAGGTCTGTAGTTGTTGAAGAAAGGAGTATGACGGCCGCCCTCTTCCTTCTTAAGAACGTAAACCTGTCCTGCGAACTTAGTGTGGGGGTGAATAGAACCGGGCTTGCAGAGAACCTGTCCTCTTTCGATGCCCTTTCTGTCGATACCACGGAGCAGAGCACCGATGTTATCGCCTGCCTCAGCAAAGTCGAGGAGCTTTCTGAACATCTCGATACCTGTAACAACAGTAGACTTCTTCTCATCGGTAAGACCAACGATCTCAACAGTATCGTTGAGGTTGAGCTTTCCTCTTTCTACTCTACCTGTAGCAACTGTACCACGACCTGTGATGGTGAATACGTCCTCAACAGGCATAAGGAAAGGAAGGTCATCGTTACGAGCGGGAGTAGGAATGAAGGAGTCAACAGCGTCCATGAGCTCCTTGATGCAAGCATACTCGGGAGCCTCGGGATCCTTGGACTCGGAAACGAGAGCCTGATAAGCAGAGCCCTTGATGATAGGAGTATCATCGCCGGGGAAGTCATACTTGTCGAGAGTCTCACGGATATCCATCTCAACGAGTTCGAGAAGCTCTTCGTCGTCTACCTGGTCAACCTTGTTCATGAAAACAACGATAGAGGGAACGCCTACCTGACGAGCAAGGAGAAGGTGCTCCTTAGTCTGAGCCATAGGACCATCTGTTGCAGCAACAACGAGGATAGCGCCGTCCATCTGCGCAGCACCTGTGATCATGTTCTTAACATAGTCAGCGTGGCCCGGGCAGTCAACGTGAGCATAGTGACGGTTGTCAGTCTCATACTCAACGTGAGCGGTGTTGATTGTGATACCTCTTTCTCTCTCCTCGGGAGCCTTATCGATGTTAGCATAGTCCTCGAACTGTGCCTGACCCTTAAGAGCGAGATACTTTGTGATAGCAGCTGTAAGAGTGGTCTTACCATGGTCAACGTGACCGATAGTACCAATATTTACATGGGGCTTGGTTCTTTCAAATTTTTGTTTAGCCAGTGGAAATTTCCTCCTTATAATAGAATTGTAGCTTATTCCATATCTACTAATACTATTTTAGCAGATATGGAACAAAAAATCAATAGTTTTTTGAAAAAAAGTAGAAAATTAGTCGTTATTCTTTGCTCTGGAAGACATGATCTTCTCAGCGATGTTCTTAGGAACTTCGATGTAGCTGTGAGGCTCCATAGTATACTGACCACGTCCCTGAGTATTGGAACGAAGGTCGTTGGAATAACCGAACATTTCGGACAGAGGAACAAGAGCATCGACCTGAACTGCGCCGGGTCTTGTTTCCTGACCGAGGATCTGACCTCTTCTGGAGCTTAAGTCGCCGATAACGGTACCGGTGTAATCATCGGGAACGGTAACGGAAACCTTCATGATAGGCTCGAGAATGCAGGGATCTGCCTTTCTCATAGCTTCCTTGAACGCCATAGAACCTGCGATGGAGAAAGCCATTTCAGAGGAGTCGACCTCGTGATAAGAACCGTCGTAAAGGGTTACCTTAACGTCCACAACAGGATAGCCTGCGAGAACGCCCGCCTTCATAGCGCCCTGGATACCCTTGTCAACAGCGGGGATAAATTCCTTAGGAATTGCACCGCCGACAACGGCATTGATGAACTCGTAGCCCTTACCGGACTCATTGGGTTCAACCTTGATCTTAACGTGACCGTACTGACCGGAACCGCCGGACTGTCTCTTGTACTTGTGGTCAACGTCTGCGAGAGTCTTGATAGTTTCCTTGTAAGCAACCTGAGGAGCACCTACGTTAGCCTCTACCTTAAACTCACGAAGCATTCTGTCTACGATGATATCGAGGTGGAGCTCACCCATACCTGCGATGATAGTCTGACCGGTTTCCTCGTCGGTCCATGTCTTGAAGGTAGGATCCTCTTCAGCAAGCTTTGCAAGAGCGATACCCATCTTTTCCTGACCTGCCTTAGTCTTAGGCTCGATAGCGAGCTGGATAACAGGATCGGCAAATTCCATGGATTCGAGAACAACGGGGTACTTAGGATCGCAGAGCGTATCACCCGTAGTTGTATTCTTAAGACCCACGCAAGCGTAGATATCACCTGCATAGCAAGTATCTACGTCCTTTCTGTGGTTGGAGTGCATCTGGAGCACACGGCCCATTCTCTCGGGCTTGTCCTTATTTGCATTGAGGACTGCGGAGCCTGCCTCGAGAGTACCGGAGTAAACTCTGAAGAAGCAGAGCTTACCAACGAAGGGGTCGGTAGCGATCTTGAATGCCAGAGCTGCGAAAGGAGCGTCATCTCTGGATTCTCTTTCAACTTCCTCGCCTGTATCGGGGTTGATTCCCTTGATGTGAGGAATGTCGATAGGAGACGGCATATAGTCAACAACTGCGTCAAGGAGCTTCTGAACGCCCTTGTTCTTGTAAGAAGTACCGCAGGTAACAGGTACCATCTTATTGGCAATTGTAGACTTTCTGATAGTGGACTTGATCTCGTCGATAGTGAGCTCCTCACCTGCGAAATACTTTTCCATCAGCTCGTCGTCCATTTCAGCAACATGTTCGATAAGAGCGTCGCGGTACTCGTTAGCCTTGTCGATCATATCTTCGGGGATATCTTCAACTCTTACGTCATTTCCGACATCGTCGTAGTAAACGTAAGCCTTCATTTCAACTAAGTCGATAATGCCCTTGAAGTCCTCTTCAGAGCCGATAGGCAGCTGAATGGGAACAGCATTACACTTAAGTCTGTCCTTCATCATGTCAACAACACGATAGAAGTTGGCTCCCATGATATCCATCTTATTAACATAAGCCATACGGGGAACCTGATATTTGTCAGCCTGACGCCAAACGGTCTCAGACTGAGGCTCAACGCCTCCCTTTGCGCAGAAGACCGTTACAGATCCGTCGAGTACTCTCAGAGAACGCTCAACCTCAACTGTAAAGTCAACGTGGCCGGGGGTATCTATAATATTGATTCTGTGGTTTTTCCAGAAGGCTGTTGTCGCAGCAGAGGTGATCGTGATACCTCTTTCCTGCTCCTGAGCCATCCAGTCCATTGTTGCGGTACCATCGTGTGTCTCACCGATCTTGTGATTGATGCCTGTATAGTACAGGATACGCTCGGTAGTGGTTGTCTTTCCCGCGTCAATGTGAGCCATTATACCAATATTACGAGTCATTTCAAGTGAACAATCTCTTGGCATAATATATCCTCCAATCGTACCTTATTGGGTACGTCACGCCATGCAGCGAGCTTTTGCAAGGCAGCCCATTACCATCTGTAATGAGCGAATGCCTTGTTAGCCTCAGCCATCTTATGTGTATCGTCACGCTTCTTAACAGCGCCGCCGATACCGTTGGATGCGTCGATGATCTCAGCTGCAAGTCTTTCCTTCATAGTTCTCTCGTTTCTCGCTCTGGAATAAGTGGTAAGCCATCTAAGACCGAGAGTCTGCTTTCTTTCGGGTCTGACCTCCATAGGAACCTGATAAGTAGCACCGCCCACACGGCGAGCCTTTACCTCGAGCAGGGGCATGATATTTTCCATAGCCTGC
>JALEMR010000014.1 GCA_022768245.1 Oscillospiraceae bacterium | reverse complement strand
TCGTCGAGATGCACGAATTTGCTGGGTAAATCTGACCAAAAATGAACAAAGTGATAAAATTCTTGAGAAGTGCTTAAATATTGTAGCCAAATCCAAAATTATGTGTTATAATAATAAATAATTGTATTTATTGGTATACATGCAATTATGTTAATAAATTGTTAAGGAGAAGTGTCGGGCAAATGCTACACCCCGAAAAAGAGAAAATTCCGGGGAATGTTTCTTCGGAAGACGGGTCTGCAGCCGCATACCCGAGAAAGGAAAGGTTGAAACTATGAACAAGACGCTGAATCTGCAGGATATTTTTCTGAATCATGCAAGAAAAGAGAAAATTCCCATAACGGTATTTCTTACCAACGGCTTTCAGTTCAAGGGAATGGTAAAGGGCTTCGACAGCTATACCGTTATCGTTGAGAGCGACGGAAAACAGGAGCTTATCTTCAAGCACGCTATCTCTACCATAATCCCTGCGAGAACTATCTCTATCCTCGATTCCGAAGCTGAGGACAAGTGATATTAGCATTGCCTGAGAGCCTGCACCGTGTTTTTCGAAAGGAACGGTCTAAGCTATGAACAGCGTAACAGTCAGAGTTCTTACGGTTTTGCTGTCGCTTTTTGCAATTATTACCGTTGCCAGTCAGATATATATAAGAGTGCATCAGCAGTATCAGACCCAGACGGCGGCGGCGTCATCTTCGGCGACTATGCAGTCCTTTTACGGCGTGTTCGTCCGCGATGAAAAGCCTATAATGTATACGGGAACGGGCGCGGTCAGCTATCCTATGCCCGACGGCGGAAAGGCTGCCAACGGCTCCGTGGTGGCATATATATATTCCTCCGAGGAGGATATCATCATCAACGGCAGGATAGAAGAGCTGAAAAATGAGATAAGTCTGCTGGAAAGCGCTCAGAGCCCCGGTACTACCGAGGTGGCTCAGCCTGAGTTCCTCTCCTCACTTATCGAGGAGAATTATCAGACTATCTCCACCGACCTTGCCAAAAAGGACCTGTCAAGGCTTTCAAGCGAAAGGGATTCCTTCCTTTCACTGATGTGCATATATCAGATCACCATAGGCGATGCGGCTAACTTCAATGGCCGCATAGACGAGCTCTACCGCACCCTTAACGAGCTGGAGGGCAGGAGAAAAGCGCCGCAGCGTGAGATAACCGCAGACAGCACGGGGTATTTCGTAAGCTATACCGACGGCTACGAAACTACTCTGAATACCGAAAATATAAGCGAGCTGACCGCCGATGATATCAAACAGATCATCGCCGACGAGAACTCGGATAAATCAAAAAAGTCGGACAAGAGCATAGGCAAGCTTATCGACGGCTACGGCTGGAAGATGGTGGGCATCATCGACAACTCCGAGGCTACCTTCTCCCCTGGAGATCCCGTCAAGCTGAAGTTTGCTTCCACCTCCGATTCGGTAACAGCCGTGGTCGAGAGGATAACCGAAACGGACGACCCCAATGAGAGCATCGTTCAGCTGGACTGCGAGGAAATGACCTTCGACCTGGTCAAGCACCGCGTTGAGCATGTTGAGATGATACTCCACGATTACGAGGGCATCAAGGTGCCCAGAGAGGCGCTCCGCTTCGACAAGGATAACAATAAGGGCGTTTACGTCCTTCTGGGACAGCGCGTTATGTTTAAAAAGCTGGACGTTATCTTCGAGTGCAGCGACTATCTGCTGTCGAGGATAACCGCCGATCCCGAGTATCTCAATATCTACGACGAGATAATCATTTCGGGCGTGGATACCGCCGAGTATATCCTCACCAATGAGACGGAGGAGTCTCCGCCCGAAGAGGAGGAACCCGACGAGGAGGAGATACCTGTGTACAGCACCACCGAGGAGCCTCCCGAGGACGATGATGACACCGACGGAGAGAACGGAGAGGACGACGGCGAGGACGGCGAGGACGGGGACGAAGAGTCCGGGGACGGCGCGAACAGCGATGAAAACGAAGCTTCCGAATAGTATTGGAGATGATGTGGATATGTCAGACGCCGCAGACTATGGATATGTTGCCGATAACGTCAAGCGTATTCTTTCCGAGATAGGCGAGACGGAGGAAAAATACCGCGGAACATCGGGGAATGTCCGTCTTATGGCGGTCACGAAGACTGTTCCTCCCGAGGCGGTAAACGCTGCGGTAAGAGCAGGTGTTACACTTCTCGGCGAAAACAGGGTGCAGGAGTATCTTGACAAAAAGGACGCTTATCTGCCCGAAGCCGAGGTGCAGTTTATCGGACGTCTCCAGACAAACAAGGTGAAATATATCATCAACAGCGTTACGCTCATACATTCCGTGGACAGCGTGAAGCTGTGCGGCGAGATAAGCCGTCTTGCCGTGAAAAATAACAAGGTCATGGATATCCTCGCCGAGGTCAATATCGGCGGAGAGGAGTCCAAGGGCGGCGTTTCCCCCGAGACGCTCCGCGATTTTATCGCCGAGGTTTCGGAGATGGAGGGAATACGCTTTCGCGGCCTTATGACGATCCCCCCTCCGGGCTGCTCGGAGGAGTGCTTTGAAAAAATGCAGAGGATCTTTACAGATGTGCAGGACAGATATAAAACCGCGGATATCCTTTCAATGGGCATGTCCGCAGACTACAAGCTTGCAGTGAAATACGGCTCGACTATCGTTCGTGTGGGTACGGGCATATTCGGGGCGAGAACATATAATAAATAAAGAGAGGACTAACGTTCATGGGAAAATTTATTGATAGCTTTAAGAATTTTGCGGGTCTCGGAGGCTACGAGGGAGAAGAGGACGAGTACGACGACGATACCGCCGAGGAAAGCGAGCCTGCCCGCCCCGTTATATCGAGAGCAGAGCAGAGCCGTCAGGACAAGCAGTTCAAAATGCAGGTCACAACTCAGCTTCAGGTCATTCTTGTAAAGCCCGAGGTTTTCTCCGATACCAAGATGATCGCAGATCACCTTTGCAGCAAGAAGACCGTCGTTCTTAACTTAGAGGCAACAACTCCCGAGATATCGAGAAGAATAATCGACTTCATCGGCGGCGTGGCATACGCTAAGGGCGGAAATATCAAGCCTATCGCTAACAATACCTTCATCATCTTCCCCTACGACGTGAACTTCGAGGGCGAGGATATCGCCGCAGAGCTTGAAAACAACGGAGTAGTGTTTTAATTCATGAGAAGCTTTCCCGGGATACGCTGCGAAATTGACGGGGACGAAAGGATATTCCTTGCGCATATAGAGGATATGATAACTATGTGCGAAAGGGATTATTCTCCGAAATATTCCGATTTTCTCGACGAGCGCCGCGCTATGCTGGCAAGGTCTCTTCTTGAGGGAATGGGATATTCCGACTATCGCTTTTTCGGCGGCTATGAGGGAGCTGTCCGCACTGTACTGTGCGTATATCCCGAATACTGCGCCCCCGAGGACGCGGATTATCCCATAAAAGCGGTGAGGTTTTCCTACCGCAGCCAGGATAAGCCTACTCACTCCCAGTTTCTGGGGACTATCATGTCCTTGCAGATAAAACGGGGACTAGTGGGGGATATCATCGTTTCCGAGGGCAGCACCGATGTGCTCGTGTGCGATGAAGCGGTACGGGACGTTCTGTCTCTGTCAAAGATAGGACGGGTAGGCGTGAGATCGGAGACAGTCAGTCCCGCAGGCATTACCCGCCGTGACAGCTTTGACGAGATAACACGGTCGGTAAGCTCGCTTCGGCTTGACTGCGTGGTATCGGCGGCGACTGATATCAGCCGTGACAAGACCTCTGCGCTGATACGTGCGGAGGGGATAGACGTCAATTATTCCGCGGAATTTTCGCCGTCCCATATCTTATCCGAGGGCGATGTTTTTTCCGTCAGAGGAAAGGGAAAGTATATCCTTTCGGAGATAGGCGGAAGATCGAGGAGAGACAGGATATTCATCACACTGAAAAAATACAGGTAGCGCCGCGTCGGACCGCAGCGGATACGGCTATTACCATAAAAGAACTGCGGAGAATTGAGGAGTAAAAATGATTACAGCCAAAGAGATCGACAGCAGGATGTTTGAACAGGCAAAGCCCGGCTACAAGCCCGAGGAAGTCGATGAATTCTTAAAAGAGATCTCCGATTCCTTTAAGGAGCTCCAGGCACAGCTGGCTGAAAAGGACAAGAAAATGGCTTTCCTCGTTGAGACAGTAAAGAAGTACAAGCAGGATGAAGAGGACCTTAAGGGTGCGCTCATTTATGCGCAGAAGCAGTCGAGAGAGATCATTGCCGAAGCACAGCAGAAGGCAGAGCAGATCATTGCCGAAGCGAATGTAAAGAGCGACGAGATCATCGGCTCCACAAGCGTCCGCAGAGTAAGAGAGCAGGAAGCCTTTGACACGCTGCGCAAGGAAGTATCGGACTTCCGCACCAATCTTCTGGAGATGTACAGAGACCATTTAAGTCTCATCAACAATATCCCCGGGCTTGATGAAGAGGACGAGGAAGTGGAAGATACCGCAGCAGAGCCCATGGAAGAGGTATCTGAGCAGCCTGTCATATAAAAGTGAATAGTGAAGAGTACTTAGTACCCGGTACTTAGTATTAAAGGTGCGAGGCTGAGAGTAACAGCAGCTGAGCAGTAAGCCCGCCATAAAAAGTTCGCCAGCCTTTCAAGGCTGCAGGTTTCCAAAGGGCAGCGCCCTTTGGTCGCCGCTCGCAAGCGGCGAAATACCCCCACCGGCACGTAACACAGCGAGCCGAAAGCGAGCCGCAAGTCGGACAAATCATCAACGGAATAACAAAGCATAAAATACATAACGTATTTAATATAAACCGCACAAATACGCGCGGTCAAAGTTAGTTTAAGGAGAATAAAAATATGCCGCAGGATTATAATTCTACCATTAATCTTCCAAAAACCGACTTTTCTATGAGGGGAAATCTCCCTCAGAAGGAGCCGGGAATGATCGAGGAATGGGACAAGAACAGGACCTATTACAAAATGATCGAGAAAAACGCAGGCAAGCCCCGCTATGTTCTTCATGACGGACCTCCCTATGCGAACGGAGATATCCATCTGGGTACCGCTCTCAATAAGGTGCTTAAGGATATAATCGTCAAGTATAAGAATATGAGCGGATTTGAATCTCCTTATATTCCCGGCTGGGATACTCACGGTCTGCCTATCGAGCTTAAGGCTATGAAGCAGATAGGCGTGGAGAACGGCGCTATCCCTCCCATAAAGCTCAGAAAGCACTGCCGCGATTATGCGATGAAATATGTTGAGCTCCAGAAAAAGGAGTTCAAGCGTCTCGGTGTATGGGGCGATTTTGATGACCCTTACCTCACCCTCAAGCCCGAGTTTGAAGCTAAGCAGATACGCATTTTCGGCGATATGGCAAAGAAGGGCTACATCTACAAGGGCATGAAGCCCGTTTACTGGTGCCCCGACTGTCAGACCGCTCTCGCAGAAGCGGAGATCGAATATTCCGACGACAAGTGCTATTCTATCTACGTAAAGTTCCCCGTCAAGGACGAAAAGGGCAAGTTCGCAGCAATGGGTCTTGACCTTTCTAAGACATTCTTCGTAATCTGGACTACCACTACATGGACTCTCCCCGGCAACCTCGCTATCTGCCTGGGACCCGAATATGAGTATACCGTAGTCAAGGCTAACGGCGAAAACTACATCATGGCTAAGGAGCTCGTCGACGAGGTAATGAAGGCGGCTTCTATTGATGAATACACCACCGAAGGCTCCTTCCTCGGAAAAGAGCTTGAATATATGACCGCAAAGCACCCCTTCTTCGACAGGGATTCCCTCGTTATCGTGGGCGACCATGTTACTCTTGACAGCGGTACGGGCTGCGTTCATACAGCTCCCGGCTTCGGCGTCGAGGACTTCGAGGTCTGCAAGAAATATCCCGAGATAGGTATTGTTGTTTCCGTTGACGGCAACGGTAAAATGACCTCCGACGCAGGCAAGTACGAGGGTCTCTCCACCGACGACGCTAACAAGGCTATCGCTGCCGATCTCGTTGCAAGCGGCGCTATGCTCGCAACAGAAAAGATCGTCCACCAGTATCCTCACTGCTGGAGATGTAAGAATCCTATCATCTTCCGCGCAACAGAGCAGTGGTTCTGCTCCGTCAACGACTTCAAGGACGAGGCTATCAAGGCTATCGAAAAGGTACAGTGGATACCCGAGTGGGGCGAGGAAAGAATAAAGAACATGGTCCGCGACCGCTCCGACTGGTGCATTTCCCGTCAGAGAACATGGGGCGTGCCCATTCCTATCCTGTACTGCGCAGACTGCGGAAAGCCTATCATCAACGATGAAACTATCGACGCGATCTCCAAGCTTTTCGAAAAGGAAGGCTCGGACGCGTGGTTTGAAAAGGATCCCTCCGAATTTATCCCCGAGACCGTTAAGTGCGAGTGCGGCTGCGGTAAATTCATCAAGGAAAAGGACATCATGGACGTGTGGTTCGACAGCGGCGTAAGCCATACCGCTGTGCTTGAATCCAGAGGATATACAGTCCCCGCCGACCTCTATCTTGAGGGCGCAGACCAGTACAGAGGCTGGTTCCAGTCCTCGCTGCTGACCTCCGTTGCATGGAGGGGCGAGGCTCCCTATAAGGCTGTCTGCACTCACGGCTGGGTAGTCGACGGCAAGGGCATGACCATGCACAAATCCCTCGGAAACGGCATCGAGCCTTCCGAGATAACTGATACAAACGGTGCGGATATTCTTCGTCTGTGGGCGGCTTCCTCCGATTATCATGCCGATATCAGAATTTCCAAGGAGATCTTAAAGCAGCTCTCCGAGACATATAAGAAGATAAGAAATACCGCAAGATATATTCTCGGAAACCTCGGCAACGGCGACGGCTTTGACCCCGATACCGACAGCGTTCCCTATAATGAGCTGACCGAGATCGACAAGTGGGCGCTTATCCGCCTTGACGCGCTTATCGACAAGGTCAAGGCAGGCTATGACGCGTTCGATTATCACGCAGTTGTTGCGGGTATCCACAATTTCTGCGTTACCGAAATGTCCAACTTCTACCTTGATATCATCAAGGACAGACTGTACTGCTGCGGCGAAAAGTCCAAGGAAAGACGTGCTGCGCAGACTGCTATGTACCGTATTCTTTCCGCAGTGGCAAGACTTATTGCTCCCGTGCTGTCCTTTACAGCCGAGGAGATATGGAAGTTTATGCCTCACACGGCACAGGACGATACCGAGAGCATTTTCCTCAACGATATGCCCGAAAAGCTGAATCTTGCGGTAACACCCGAGTTCACAGCGAAGTGGGATACTATCTACAAGCTCCGTGCAGAGGCAACAAAGGCGCTGGAGGTAAAGCGTGCGGACAAGTTCATCGGTGCGTCGCTTGAAGCGAAGGTGACGCTCCACACTGCGGACGAGAAGCTGTATAGTGAGATAAATGCGCTTAAGGACGAGCTTCCTGCGGTATTCATCGTATCGGCTGCTGATGTGGTGAATAACGGCGAGGGCGAGTTCAAGTCGGAGAATTTCGACGGTAAGCTGTCGCTTAGCGTAGAGAGAGCGAGCGGCGAGAAGTGCGAGCGCTGCTGGATGTACTCGGAGACGGTTGGCAGAAATGCAATTCACCCCACACTGTGCGCAAGATGTGCAAGCGGGATGACCCGCGGCTAATGCCACGTTGTTAGCATTTCAGCTTAGGTGACATCTGCCCGCGTATGTTAGTAAATCCCGAAGGGAAGCAAGGGCGAGGCTGAGAGTAATAGATGCTGAGAAGTAAGCCCGAATTAAAAAGTTCGCCAGCCTTTCAAGGCTGCGAGTTTCCAAAGGGCGGAGTCCTTTGGTCGCCGTCCACAGACGGCGAAATCCCCCACCGGCACGTAACACAGCGATGCTCAAAGTCTAAACCGAAATGACGAACAGCAATAAGCGCCGCCCGTGTCAAAAAAGCGGACGGCAGCAAACAAACAGTAAATATTCACGAAAAGCAAGCTATCCACGGGCGGCGCTGCATTTGACAGCGCAGCGAATCAAATGCGCGGAGCTCTGCTCCGCCGAAAACGAACCGTGAATAGTCGGTAAATCTCAAAGGAAAATCCAAAGAGTGTTAACCGAAAAGCTAATTGCTAATAACTAATTGCTAACAGCTAAAAACTAAGGACAAAAACAGATGATAATAATTACGATACTGTCGGTGATACTGCTGGCGGCGGCGGATCAGGGACTGAAAGCCCTCGCCGTTTCCAAGCTTGCCGAGGGACAGTCTGTGACCGTCCTTTCGGCGGGAGATACCGATATACTGACCTTTTCTTTGTACAAAAATACGGGAGCTGCTTTCAGCTCATTACAGGGTAAGATACCGCTGCTTATCATCATCACAGTCGTTCTTATGGCGCTGCTGGTGGCGGGACTCGTGAAGTATAAGCCGAAGGCAAAGTTCCCGCTTATCTGCATGATCATGATACTCGGCGGAGGGATAGGCAATCTCATAGACCGCGCACTGCTGGGCTATGTGGTGGATTTTATAATCCTGTTCCCCTTTAAATTCATTTTCAATTTCGCCGATATATGCGTTGTTATCGGTGCGATACTGCTGCTTATATACTTCATCTTCTTCGATAAGCAGGAGGACGAAAAGCCCGCCGAAAATGTATCCGAGGAGAATTCACAGCATGAGTGATATCCGCGATTTTACAGTGACCGAGGAACAGTCTGGCACCCGCCTTGACAAGCTTATCTCCGACGTGTGGGAGGATATCTCCCGCTCCGCCGCCGCAAAGCTTATCGAGGACAAGGCGGTTACCGTCAACGGGAAGACTCCGAACAAAAGCTGCAAGGCTTCTGTAAACGATATTATCTCCGCGGAGATACCCGAACCCGTGGAGCTTGATGTCACCGCGGAAAATATCCCCATAGATATAGTCTACGAGGACAATGACCTGCTTGTTGTCAACAAGCCAAAGGGAATGGTCGTGCACCCCGCGGCGGGAAATTATACGGGAACGCTCGTAAATGCGCTGATGTATCACTGTCGGGACAGTCTGTCCTCGATTAACGGAGTGATACGCCCAGGGATAGTCCACCGTATAGACAAGAACACAAGCGGTCTGCTTATCGTGGCGAAAAACGACGCTTCTCATGTGAAGCTTGCGGAGCAGATAAAGGCTCACAGCTTTACAAGGGAATATGAAGCCGTGGTCTGCGGACATTTCAAGGACACCGAGGGCACCGTGGACGCGCCTATAGGACGTCACCCCGTGGACAGGAAGAAAATGTGCGTGACCGAGAAGAATTCACGGAACGCAGTCACTCACTACACCGTGGTGCAGGAATATCAGCAGTACACTCACCTGCGGCTGCGGCTTGAAACGGGACGTACTCATCAGATACGCGTGCATATGCAGTATATCGGTCATCCCGTGCTGGGCGACGACGTGTACGGCAAACCTTTCAAGGGCATCGAGGGACAGTGTCTCCACGCGAAAAAAATCGGCTTTATCCACCCCGCCACAGATGAATATATGGAATTTGACAGCGAGCTTCCGCAGTATTTCAAGGACATACTTGCGAAGCTTCGTTAGTCTGATATATGGAGGAATTAACAATGGACGCTACTATCAGAAAGCAGCTCGAAAGAACTGCCTGCAAGGTGAGAATGGGTGTTATCGAGGGCGTTTTCAACGCAAAATCCGGTCACCCCGGCGGCTCGCTGTCTATCAGCGATCTGCTTACTTATCTCTATTTTGCAAAAATGCACGTTGACCCCAAAAATCCCAAAATGCAGTCGAGAGACCGCCTTGTCCTCTCAAAGGGACATACTGCGCCCGCTCTCTATGCAGCTCTCGCAGAAAGAGGCTTCTTTGACAAGGAGGAGCTCAAGAGCCTGCGCCACATCGGAGCATTGCTCCAGGGTCACCCCGATATGAAGCATATCCCCGGAGTTGATATGACTACCGGCTCTCTCGGACAGGGTATCTCCGCTGCCTGCGGTATGGCTCTTTCGGGCAAGATCGCCAGCGACAGCTATAAGGTATACGCTGTTCTCGGCGACGGCGAGATCGAAGAGGGTCAGGTATGGGAAGCTGCTATGTTCGCAGCTCACTATCATCTTGACAATCTGGTGGCTATCGTTGATAACAACGGTCTCCAGATAGACGGCAAGATCACCGACGTTATGTCTCCCATGCCCATAGACAAGAAGTTCGAAGCGTTCGGCTGGTACGTTACCACCATGGACGCTCACGATTTCGACGATATAGAAAGAGCCTTCAACGAAGCTGAAAATATCAGCGGCAGACCTGTTGCTATCATTCAGAAGTCCGTTAAGGGCAAGGGCGTTTCCTTCATGGAAAATCAGGTGGGCTGGCACGGAAAGGCTCCCAATGCCGACGAGTACAAGCAGGCAATGGACGAGCTTCAGGCGGCTTACGACGCTATCAAGGACTAAGGGAGGAAATGAAAATGTCAGAAGTTATCAAAAAGGCTACAAGAGACAGCTACGGCGAGGCTCTTGTACAGATGAGCGAAATATATCCCGACATGGTAGTTCTGGACGCAGACCTTGCAGCGGCGACAAAAACAGGCACCTTCAAGAAGGCTTGCCCCGACAGATTCTTCGACTGCGGTATCGCAGAGGCTAACATGATGGGCGTTGCGGCAGGTATCGCTTCCACAGGAAGAAAGGTATTCGCAAGCTCCTTCGCAATGTTTGCCGCAGGACGTGCTTATGAGATAGTCCGCAATTCTATCGGTTATCCCCACCTCAACGTAAAGATAGGCGCAACTCACGCAGGTATCTCCGTCGGCGAGGACGGCGCTACTCACCAGTGCAACGAGGATATCGCTCTTATGAGAACTATCCCCGGAATGACCGTCATCAATCCCTCGGACGATATCGAGGCAAAGGCTGCGGTAAAGGCTGCCCTTGAATTTGACGGCCCCGCATATCTCCGCTTCGGACGTCTTGCAGTGCCCGTTATCAATGATTACCCCGACTATAAGTTCGAGCTTGGAAAGGGTATCACTCTCCGCGACGGAAAGGACGTAACTATTGTTGCTACGGGACTTATGGTGCACCTTGCAGTTGAAGCTGCCGAGCTCTTAAAGGCAGAGGGCATCGACGCAAGAGTCATCAATATCCACACCATCAAGCCCCTCGATAAGGAGCTTATCGAAAAGGCAGCAAAGGAAACAGGAGCAATCGTCACCGCCGAGGAACACAGCATCATCGGAGGACTTGGCTCTGCAGTTGCGGAAGCAGTCACCGAAAGCTGCCCCGTGCCCGTTGTAAAGCTTGGCGTGAACGACGAGTTCGGTCATTCGGGTCCCGCAGTTGATCTCCTGAAGGAGTTCGGACTGACAGCCGAAAATATCGCAGCATATGCAAAGAAGGCTGTTTCTCTTAAGAAGTAATTGCTTGTAAGAATATGAAAAAATCCGCCCTGTGCTTTCAGGGCGGATTTTTTTACAGCGAGAATGCATATATCCCGAGAATGACCGCCGCAGCGGCAAGTCCGATAGTCACTCGGAGCAGTATTTTCAGTATCCGTTCGCGGCGGTATTCTCTGCGGACCTCTTCGGCGCTGTCGGACAGCATGGCAGTGTATCTGCGTGCCTCGCGGGCAAGGGAAGTATCCTCAATGGGGAAGCATTCGGGTCGGACGTACAGCACAGCCTTTTCAAAAAAGCAGCTGTCGGTGCCGTGGACCTCTATCACACGGCGGGTGGTTCCTTTTATTGGCATTTTATTTTCTCCTTTGGAATAGTCTGCTTTTATTATGGACGATGTTCAAGAATCATATACAAAATGTAGAAAAAAAGAAAGTGCCACTGTTGAAATCTCGGTTGAAAATGTGGAAAATCAGGGCAAAAGCTGTTGAAAAACCTGTTGAAAGTGTTTAAAACCGTGCTTGTCCGCGATTTGTATTATGGCGAATCATGTTGAAAAAAATAATACGGAGGGTATTTTTATACTAATCCCCGATAAAAGTGTAGACAAAAAATCTGCGCAAAAACCATATATTTAAGTTTTAGCTTGATTTTTTGTACACTTTTTAAACGGGATCAGTATCAGCATAAAAAGAACTTCTCTGTTCAAATGTGAACAAAGAAGTCCTTTTTTATATTTTCTCCGATTTTTTGATGATAAGCGGATAAAGAAAGGTTATCCAGAACACCGTGAGAAAATACCGCAGACCGTCAAGGAAAAGTATGTCCTCATACAGAAGCTTTGTGCAGTATACAATCCCCGTGCCGATAAATCCCAGAAGCATCCGAACCGCGCTTTTCCCGAAGGAATGATGAGAAGGCGTGAAGTCCGCGCACCTTTTTTCGAGGAATACCCCGACGGTAAATCCGAGGCATGCCCCCGCAGATTTTATGCAGTCCGCCAGATATTTGTATTCGATGATACCCTTTGAGTTCAGCACCGCGCCGTAGATGACGGATATCACCGCGCCTGCCGTCAGTATGATGTTGATGATGTGTGCGGCTTTATCTCCGTGCATTCTTCTTGCGTACACTATGACAGCCGTTGATACGAGAGTCAGCAGAAATGCCGTGATCACGTCGGTCGGGGTGTGAACTCCCAGATACATACGGGACATTCCCGTAAGAATTATCAGCAGAATGCAGAACGCCGAGAACAATCTGTGCTTACGGTATTCATAGGCGGCGGGTATCAGCGCCGAGGCGGAGGTCTGTGTGTGGGCGCTGGGGAAGGAATATCCCGTGGCTCCCGAAACAGCCGACTCCACGGGAGTCAGAGTAGTGTCGCGGACAAAGGGTCGGGGAACTCTGAACGTTATCTTAAGCCCTTGAACAAGAAGTCCCGACATGAAATATGAGGCGCCTATCTCGTATGCGAATTTTTTATCCACGCACCAGTAGTTTATGGCAAACAGTGCGATAAGCGCTATCTCGCTCCCCAGCACGGTGCACGCCGAGAAGAACACGTTTCCGAATGAAGTTCGTATACCTTCCAGAAAGTGAAGAAATTCCATGAATTATTTATCCTTTTCGCATATCTTTTCTATTGCGCCGATTATCTGAACATGCATAGGGTCTGCGGATACGAATTTCTCACGCAGGTCCTTGTCGAGAGCCTCGGCGTTCATTGCCTGCATATATACTCTGCGGCAGACGAATACGTTCTCCGCTTCCTCAAAGTAAACGGCGTCGCCGTCAAATACGGGAGTAAGTCCCGTTTCGGCGATCTTATCCACGTCACGTCCCGAATGGCTGCCGCAGTAGGACAGAGCCTTGCGGTACTCCTCGGAGAAGAAGCTTACGGTGAAGGTCTTGTATTTTTCCAGAAAGCCGAAGGTGTATCTGCTGGGACGTACCACAGCCTGAATACAGTCCTGACCCCACATAACGCCCATAAAGCCCCATGATGCGGTCATTGTGTTAAAGCCCTTTTTCTTATCGCCCGCGGTGATAAGGAACCACTGCTTTCCTATCTTTTCAAATGGATTGAACGAAAGCGAGCTGATATCAATTTCATGCATGACAAAATCCTCCAATTATTATTATTCGATATGAATATATTATACACCTATCCCGAAAAAAAGTAAACACATATTATAATATTTTTTTCGGCAAGAAAGTATTCCGTCCGAAGCTTTAGCTTGGACGGAATATGCTGTATGTGTGTTTACTTTAGGGAGTTTACCCACTCGGCGATCTCCTCGTCGGAGCCGCCCTCCTTGACCTCAAGCATTTTGGTGACTTCAGCGTCGGGGCAGAATTTCTTCACATCTGCGAAGTAATGTCCCGCATGACCGCCGAAGGTGCAGAAGGGGCAGACCTTTTTCCCCGCAAAGCCGTTATTATCCCTGATGAAGGTCAACAGCGGCGGCGCAAAGGTGGAGAACCACACGGGTCCGCCAAGATATATGGTATCAACGTCGGACATATCGACGTTCACGGGCTCGATAGCACGTCCTGTTTCGTCGTTGGCCTCCTGTCTTGACTGATCGACGCAGGTCTTGTAGTCCTCGGAGTAGGGAACTGCGGCTTTTATCTCAACAAGCTCGGCTCCCGTAAGAGCAGCTATCTTTTCCGCCATTTCCTTAGTTTTACCCGACCATGTGTAGAATGCGGCGATACTTTTACCCATAAAAAACAGCTCCTTTATATGTACATATTATCCGCGGAGTCCCGCAGAGGTTATTATATACATTATAGCACGATTTTGGTAAAAATGCAATAGTTTTTTCTAAAAAATAATAAAATATTGTTGTGATTCAACAATAAAAATCGGAGCTCCTCAAAAGAGAGCAGCTCCGAAAATAACTGTCAACTGTTATCGTATCCGCTCAATGACCTCCTGCGCATCGGCGTAAATCTTTTCCTCGTCTGCCATGGTGAGATGACCCTGCTCGAGGACGATATTTCCGTCGATGATAACGGTATCGGTCTCGGTGCCGTTTGCGGAGTATACCAGTGCGGAAAGCAGGTCGTTCCGCGGATAAAATTCGGGAACGTCAAGCCGCAGCATGGCGATATCCGCCTTCTTTCCGGGAGCGATAACTCCCGCATTTATCCCCAGAGCAGAAGCTCCGTTTTCCAAAGCGAATTTCAGCACGCTCTGCGCGCCCACTGCCTGCGGATCGCCCGTCTTATGAAGAAGCGCCGCGAAGTTCATGTCCGAGAACAGATTCAGCGAATTGTTTGAAGCCTGACTGTCCGTGCCCATGCAGATGTTCACGCCCGCCTGTTCAAGAGCATGGATAGGCGCAACGCCGTTGCCCAGCTTAAGGTTGCTTTTGGGATTGTGTACCACGTTCACATTTTTATCCTTAAGTATGCGAATATCGTTGTCGGTCAGATGAACGCAGTGGGCTGCCACGGTCCTGATATCGAACATGCCGAGGCTGTCCAGATATTCGGTGGGAGTCATGTTATGCTGTGAGAGACAGCCGTTTACTTCGTTGACGGTCTCGGAGAGGTGAGTGTGTATTGGAAGATCGTATTCATGCGCTTTCTCGATGATATAGGACAGATAGTCGGTGCCGCAGGTGTAGATAGCATGTGGAGCCAGCATGAAGCTGATACGGGGATCGTTTTTCCACTGCTGCATTTCATCGAGAGCCTCGTCCATTCGGCGGATACCGCCCTCATCGTGACGGTCGCTGCCAACCAGTCCCCGTGAGATGACGGCGCGCATGCCCAGCTTATCGGCAGCTGCGGCGGTCATTCCCTTGAACATGTGCATATCGAGGAAGGAGGTCGTGCCTGTCTTTATCATCTCGGCGCAGGAGAGCAGCGCTCCCTTGTAGGCGTCCTCGGGGGTGAGCTTGTCCTCCAGAGGATTTATTGTCCCGAAGAGCCAGTCCTCAAAGGAGAGGTCGTCGGCGATGTTGCGGAAAACGGACATATAGGTGTGAGTATGAGCGTTGACCAGTCCGGGGATAGTCAGGAAATTACTGCCGTCGATAGTCTTATCGGCAGTGAAATTATCGGGGATATCGTTCACTGCGATGATATCGGTGCCGCTGATATAAATATCGGCAAACTTCACGGCAAGGCGGTTTCCGTCGGGCAGAAGTGCCCGTGTGTTTTTTATAAGAATATTCATGATGATTTCCTTTCGGGTTTGTTTTTCTTTATTATAGTATATTTCGTGGGAAAAGTCAAATCCAATTGAAAATACAAAACGTCCCCCGCCCAAAGCAGGGGACGAATTATTTAAGTATCACATAAGAACAGAGGAAAAGACAGCTCTTGCTTCTTGCCTCTAAAAGCTCTTGCTTCTGATTACCAAGTACGGGAATTGAGCTGCTTGAACTGTGCAACTGTAGGAGCGTGAGAGTTCATACCGCCGTCTACGTTGATTATCTGTCCTGTTACATACTCGGACTCGTCGGAAGCGAAGTATACGCATGCATGTCCGATATCCTCGGGGCAGCCGTAACGGTCAACCATGATATTGCTCATGAAGATATCCTTAAGCATCTGAGGAACCTTAGCCTCGTTCTCGGGAGTAACGATAAGACCGGGTCTTACGCAGTTGCAGCGGATCTTCTGCTTGCCGTACTGGAGAGCGGTATACTGTGTGAGCATATCAACGCCTGCCTTAGCGCATGCATAAGCTGTGGAGCCCAGGTCGCCTGCGCAGGAAGCCATAGAGCCGATATTGATGATAGAGCCGCCGTTCTCGTTCTTCTGGAGATAAGGAAGAACGCACTTT
>JALEMR010000008.1 GCA_022768245.1 Oscillospiraceae bacterium | reverse complement strand
GAGGACTATGCAGAATGGGAACGCAATGCCTGGCTTACGCTTTCGGAATATTACAAGCTGCTGTGTCAGTGGCGTGAGGAGTATGCTCCCGCATCAGAAACGGACACACCCGACGAACGATTCATTGAGAGCCTGAAAAATCGTGATTACATGGAATATCTGTGCAGCATCTTCATCAGCGGCAGCAAGGAAGAACGCACTGCGCTGAGAGAGGAGGTGAAAAACATTGAGCGAAGAATGTATGAGTATCGCAGGAGCCTCATCACCCTCGTGGCTGGGGGGCTTCGGTCAGCTGGACGAACCGCTGTTCTGCAGTGAGTTTGCTATGAATTATCCCCTTATGTATTATGACAACAGATTCTATAATATTGACGGAGAGGTCAGCGAGGATATGATAGCATTTATGATATCCGAAGCGGTCATGCCTCACGTTACCAATAATGTTGCAGCCACAGTGAAGCGCCTTGTAGAGGCATTGAAGCTCTACTGCTATTCCGACCCGCTCATTCCCGCAGAGGACGAAATTCATCTTCTTAATGGTATTCTGAAAACCGACGGGACCTGGATACCCGAAAAGGAGTTTTGCGTAAATCGCCTGAATGTCAATTATGACCCTGAAATATGGAATGAGGTATATTACCCCGAAAAGTTTCTGACCTTCCTTATGGATATGCTTGATGTGGAGGACATTACCACCTTACAGGAATATCTGGGTTACTGCCTTATCCCATCCACCAGAGCACAGGCTATGCTGTTCATCATCGGGAACGGCGGCGAAGGAAAAAGCCGAATTGGAGTGGTATTACAGGAGATATTCAAGACTGCAATGATAACAGGCTGCTTTCAGCGAATCGAAACGGACAAGTTCTTCCGATACAATTTACAGAACAAGCTGCTTATGCTTGATGATGATATGCAGTTGACGGCGCTGCCCTCAACAGGCTACATAAAGAATCTCATAACAGCCGAGATTCCCGTTGACATTGAGGCAAAGGGAAAGCAGTCACAGCAGGCAATGCTGTACTCACGTTTCCTCTGCTTCGGCAATGGTTCTCCCAAAGCTTTATATGACAAGTCTGACGGATTTGCAAGGCGACTTATCATTCTGACTACCAAGCCTGTTCCTCCAAACAGAGTGAACGATCCGTTTCTTGCGGATAAATTCATTGCAGAAAAGGAAAAGATATTCTGCTGGATGTTTGACGGTCTGAAAAGGCTTATACAGAACAATTTCAAATTCACCATTTCCGAAAAGAGCAGGAAAAACACTTCTGAGGTCATGGCTGAAAACTGCAACATCATTGAGTACCTTGCGGACACAAGCTACATTTCGTTTGTGGCTGATGCACAGACAAGCAGCACCGATCTTTACGGAGGTTATTCCCGCTGGTGCTCCGAAAATGCTCTGACTGCTCTGCGGCAGGAAACCTTTATAGGCTGGCTCAAATCCAATGAACGTAGGTACAATATTAAATATGTGTATCACGTTCCCGGAAGAAACGGTGGACACGTTCGTGGATTTCGGGGTATCAGGACATCATATATACCAATAGTCACTTGAGACGTGCAGGCGTGCAAACCTATTCCCTGCGTAGTTTTAGTGGTGTGCAGCACATCGTGCGTATGACGTGCTGCACGCTGTATGCACAGCTCGCTGCACATCGAAAAATCTCGTATCTAAGCGTTTCGCACGCCTGCACGCCTATCAAAGGGCTTGGTCTATTATATATGTGACATATTTCTGATTTAAGGCTTGACTTTACGTTGGTAAAGTGGTACAATGTTGATATACAGGAGTATGTCATAAAATCTATGTTTATTTAAGGAGAATAAATCTTATGGCTACTATTACCAAAAGAGGAAACAATTTTCGCATCAAAGTATCTTTAGGATACGATATGAACAGAAAACAGATCATCAAATCTACAACCTTCACTGCACCTGATGGTGTAACACCCAAAAAGGCGGAGAAACTTGCTCAGCAGTATGCCTTTGAATTTGAACAGCACTGTAAAGGCTACGTTCAGCTGAATGAGAGTATGCGGTTCTCAGAGCTTGCCGACTGGTATTTTGAGAATTACGCTCCCGTGGAGTTAAAGGAAAGTACGGCGTATACCTACAAAGGACAGTACAATAAGCATATTGCTCCTGTTCTCGGAAATGTTAAGGTAAAGGACATTACAACACCTAAACTTACACAGATTATGCTCTCCTATAAGCTCAATCCCGCAACAGTCCGTAAAATCTACATAGTGATCCAGAGCATTTTTCACAGAGGTGTTGAACAGGGCTTCATTCGTGAATCGCCTTGCAGAAATGTAATTCTTCCAAAAAATCGCAATAAAAAGAAGCGTCCTGTTTTGGATGAGCAGCAGACAAGAGATTTTCTTACCCTGCTTGAAACCAAGCCGTGGGACGAAGATGTTAAGCGTATCATCAAGGTGCTTCTTTACACGGGTATGCGGTGCGGAGAATGTCTTGCGCTGTCGTGGGAGGATATTGACTTCGAGAACATGACCATTTCGATCAATCACAATCTTGCCGATGTTGGCGGAAAGCACTACCTTACTACACCCAAGACCGAGAGCAGTATCCGCACTATCGGAATGAGTGACGCACTTGCAGAAATACTCATGGAGCAGAAGAAGTACATTGAGGAATTGTCTGCGGCAATCGGCAGCAGCTTTGCTCACCCCGAAATGGTGTTCACATCTGCTTTGGGAAATTATCGTGACAGAAATTCGCTCAACACTTCCTTCAAGAGGTTCCTTAAAGGAACGGGATTTGAGTTTCTCACACTCCACCAGCTGCGTCACTGCAATGCTACATTGCTTCTTAACAGCGGCGTGGATCTGAAAATCGTATCAGAACACCTGGGGCACTGCGACATCGGAGTAACTGCCAACATATACGCAGATGTGCTGAAAAGCACAAAGACCAAGGTGGCAGACCTTATTTCTCTTAAACTCTCATAAATGCCAAAATCCGCTCTCAAAAAGAGAGCGGATCAAAAAATCTTTCAATAAAGACCGGATAAAGACCAAAGTTCTTTGATAAACGCCCCAAACAACGTAGTTGCGTTGTTTGTATGGGCAAAAATCATCTCTTTGAGAACTGAGGAGCGCGGCGGGCAGCCTTTAAGCCGTACTTCTTTCTTTCCTTCATTCTGGGGTCTCTTGTGAGGAAGCCTGCCTTCTTGAGAACAGGGCGAAGCTCAGGATTGAATACGAGCAGTGCTCTGGAAACGCCGTGTCTGATAGCGCCTGCCTGACCTGTTACTCCACCGCCTGCTACTGTGCAGACAATGTCAAACTTCTCGGCGGTCTCTGTGATATTAAGAGGCTGTCTTACGATGAGCTTGAGTGTTTCAAGTCCAAAGTAATCGTCGATGGATCTGCCGTTGATGGTGATATTTCCGCTTCCGGGATATAATCTTACTCTTGCAACAGAGCTTTTTCTTCTGCCTGTGCCGTAGTAATACTGCTGTTTAGATTCGTACATCAGTGCCGCCTCCTTTTATATTTCGTAGTTTTCGGGCTTCTGAGCCTCGTGGTTGTGGTTAGCGTCTGCATATACTCTCAGACGGGTAAGGGACTTTCTGCCCACGGTATTATCGGGGATCATGCCCTTTACGGCAATATACATTGCCTTCTCAGGATTCTTGCCCATAAGTTCCTTGTACTGTACCTCTTTGAGGCCGCCGATCCAGCCGGTGTGCCACTTGTAGGTCTTCTGCTCAAGCTTCTTTCCTGTGAGGATAGCCTTGGAGCAGTTGATGATGATCACATGATCACCGCAGTCAGCATGAGGTGCGAATGTGGGCTTGTGCTTGCCGCGAAGGATCGTAGCAGCCTGTGCAGCAACACGTCCGAGGGGCTTGTCCGATGCGTCGAGCACATACCATTTACGGCTGATCTCGCCGGACTTAGGCATATAAGTTGACATAGTCAGTTCTCCTTTAAAATATATTTTTTCTCCGATGATCTCACAATTACGGGATAATGGGTTAATTTAAGTTTTGATGATCCCAACAAAACAACGTATCATCGGCGCAACAATTGTTATTATAAATTATTTTCCTCTCAAAGTCAATTTCCGATTTCTCAAAAATATCAAATATATCCCCGATTCTCTCAAAATCTCTTAAAAATGCTTCATTTCTCTTCATTTCTCGTGTTTCATTTCATTTTTTGGAATTTCGGCGTTTTGCATAAAATCCTGCCGCACTATCCTGCGCCGCAAGAAATAATCCACAATGATATCTGCCCGCAAAGGGCTGTTCTGCGGACTTTTGCATATACTATTGATTTATTGCTCCGTGTCTGCTATAATGTATATAGTGAAAACCGATAAACGGAGGGATACTATGGGTGAATTATCAAAGCTGCCCAATATCGGCAGCACGGTGGAAGAACAGCTGAACCAAGCGGGCATTTTTACCCCAGAGGATTTAAAGTCTGCGGGTGCGGAAAATGCATGGCTGAAAATTCAGCAGATCGACAGCTCCGCCTGCATACACCGTCTGCTGGCGCTGGAGGGCGCAATACGGGGCGTTAAGAAAACCATGCTCCCCGAAGAGAGAAAAGCCGAACTAAAGGAGTTTTACAATAAGCATAAGCTTTAAGGGATCGCTGATTAAAGGCGAAGCCATCGTTTCCGATGCTCGGAGATCCGTTACTGAGAGTGTCGTGAAACGATTTGATCAGCGGTTCCTTAAGGATAAGCAAGGAGAAAAAATGCTGCAAAAACTTGATATAAACGATTTTGACAGGGTATATTCCCTTATGGAGAAAAGCTTCCCCACTGACGAACGCCGTCCCTATTCAAAGCAGAAGGCGCTGCTCGATGACCCGCTTTACAGCATTTACGGCGTTAAGTCCGACAGCGGCGATATTACTGCCTTTATCACGGTATGGCAGTTTGAGAGCTTTGCCTATGTGGAGCATTTCGCCGTGGACCCCGACTGCCGCGGCTCCGGTATAGGCTCGGCAGTGCTGAAGGAAATAGTCTCGGAGCTGTCCTGTCTTGTATGCCTTGAGGTGGAGCTCCCCGAGACCGACATGGCAAAGCGCCGCATTGCCTTCTATGAGCGGAACGGCTTTGTCACAAATGATTATCCCTACATTCAGCCGCCCTATTCCGAGGAGCAAAGTCCCCTGCCGCTTATCATTATGACCTCGGGCAGGACTGTTTCCGAGGACGAGTTCAAGGAGATGAAAGGGCTGCTTTACAAAAACGTATACAAGGTAAAATGAACGGGAAAGGGTGATGATAATGGAACGGAAAGCCGTCCGCACTTTCGGGATAATTCTTATCATTCCCGCAGCGCTGTGTCTTATCGGATTTATCCTCACCGCGTCTGTACGATTTATCGCTGCCGCACTTATCATCGGCATAAGCTATATAACCTGGCTGAAAAAGGATAAGAAATCATCTCCGAAGAAAAAGGACATCGCTTTGCGGGTAATTTCCGCTGCGATAGTGCTTATGCTCATTTTCTCTGTGCCGCCTTTGGGACTAAGCTCACGGATGCTGTGGCAGTACCCATTTCAGAAGGGCTTTGTCGGAATGTACCGCAACATAAAAGAGCCCGACCGGTTCCCCGATTTCCGTGACGATGTTCTCGCCGATTATCGTTTCGATTATCTGCCGAGTATTCTGCAGGGTACGGGACATTTCAGCGTGCGCTTCACAACAACTCCCGAGCGCGCCGCGGAATATGCTGAAATTTACTCACAGCAGGCAAAATGGACGCTGTCTTACGAAGATATATCCTTCACCGCCCCGCAGGACGAATACCCCGATATCTTCGCCGACCGTGACTTTTGGGAAAACGAGACGGGTGCGGAAGTTTATATTATTGACGGTGTAGTGGATTGGAATCACCCTCATTCTTCGGCGGTCATAATTGATGTTCAGACAGGGAAGATACAGCTTTCACAGCTTGGATAACAGCTTTACAAGGAGGTCCACCATGCGCTTACTTTTTGAAATAGATACCCACGACTACAAGAAAAACGGCTCCGTTTTTTCCCGTCCATCGGTGCGGGGAATTATCGTCCGCGGGGATAAGCTTGCCATGATACACAGCCTGAAATACGACTACTACAAGTTCCCCGGAGGCGGAATCGACAGCGGCGAGGCTCACATCGACACCCTTGTCCGTGAGGTCAGAGAGGAAAGCGGACTTACCGTCATCCCCGATTCCGTCCGCGAGTACGGCTATGTCCACCGCATTCAGAAGGGCACTCGCGAGGATATCTTCATTCAGGACAATTTCTACTATCTCTGCGATACCGAGGATAACATCGGCAGTCAGCGTCTCGACGACTACGAAAACGACGAACAGTTCACCCTTGAATTTGTATCTCCCCGTCATGCCATAGAAGTCAATCGGACGGGCGCTCATAGGGAAAGATCCGACGACTCCTGCTTTTTCATTATGACGGACAGGGAGAACCGTGTGCTGGAAATGCTGATGGATGAGGGAATAATACGCTCAGATAATCCGGTACAGTGAACAGCTGACAGTTATAAAAAGGCGGTCTGCCCGCAGCTCCAAATGAAGCTCCGGGCAGACCGCCGAAATTATTCCCGATCTTCGATCATCAAAGGTATTCGTTCATCATCTTTGTGCACTCGGCCTTGTCGGTGCAGTATTCCAGCGCCTTTTCCTGGTCTATCTTGCCTTCCTTATAGAGCCTTGCAAGGTCGGCGTTCAGGGTATGCATTCCCTGCGCCTTGCCCATCTGCATGATGGAGTTCAGCTGATGACACTTCGCTGTGCGGACAAGGTTCATCGCCGCGTCTGTTCCTACGAGTATCTCCGTTGCGGCAACACGTCCGTTTCCGCCCTTAAGCGGAACGAGACACTGGGTGATAACGCCCTTAAGGGTCGCCGCTACCTGTGTTCTTACCTGTGCCTGCGCATGGGGAGGGCAGGCGTCGATGATTCTGTCGATAGTCATAGGCGCGCTGGTGGTGTGGAGCGTTCCCATTACAAGATGTCCCGTTTCGGCTGCGGTAACAGCCAGCGAAATGGTCTCATAGTCTCTCATTTCGCCTACGAGGATAACGTCGGGGTCCTCACGAAGAGCGGATTTCAGCGCGGTATTGAAGTCCTTGACGTCAACGCCTACCTCTCTCTGACGGATAGCCGCTACCCCCTGCGGATACACATACTCGATAGGGTCCTCGATAGTGAGGATATGCACGGGCTTAGTCATATTTACGTGATTTATCATCGCAGCCAGTGTGGTGGATTTACCCGAGCCCGTAGGTCCCGTAACGAGGATAAGTCCTCTGGGCTGGTTTGCGATATCGAGAAGCACCTCGGGAAGATGAAGCTCCTCCAGAGACGGTATGGACGTGTTCAGCAGACGAAGCACCGCTCCGATATGTCCCTTTGAGCGCAGCACGTTTACACGGGCACGGGAGCCGTCGGGAGCTGCAAGTGCAAAGTCCAGATCCTCTCCCGCCTCGAAAAGACGCTTTTTCTCCTCGTCGAACATGGAATATATCAGGTAGGTAACATGCTCGTCCGACAGAGCGAGGTCGCAGGGCACAAGACTTCCGTGGATACGGAACATCGTAGGCGCACCCACGTTCATATGTATATCGGATACCTTCTGTTCTCTGGCATATGCCACCAGATCGTTCATATCGTTAAGAACCATTGTTTTACATTTCTCCTTATGTTGGTTATCTTGAAGTACTTAGTACACAGTACCCGGTACTTAGTGTATCGGACTAAGTACTAGGTACTAGGTACTTAACTAATCGTTGTAATAAGAGCTTGTGAATTTATAGATGGCTAAGACCGCTATCAGCACGACGGCGGAAAAAAACCATTCGGGCAGACCTATTGCTCTTGCGGCAAAGCCGAAGGGATATATCGTCAGCATTCCGCCGAGCTCGCCGATGACCGACACCGCAGCGGAATTCGACACCGAAAATCCGCAGGCGATATGCACTGTTGTCGGCACTATCCAGTAACACAGCGCAAACACCGGGAATATGCTCCGACCGTCTCTCCCGCCGAGATACGCCGAGAAAAACCAGTTCACCAGCATAAGTATCAGAGCGGCGGTCCTCAGCGGGACCATGGCGCCTTCGCTGAACAGCCCCTCCATCCCCAGCAGCGAGGACGCAGCGGTTATCCCCACGCACAGCACCATACTGCCTGCTCCGAAGCTCATATTCCCGAAGAAGCCCTTTTTTTCGGTCTTCTCCGGGGTATCTTCATATTTTTCGTTTAATTCCATGACGTGATGCGATAGTACAGTTCCTCGTACTTTTTAGCGGAGGTGTTCCATGAATAATCCGCCGTCATGGCTCTGCGGACCATATCGTCCCACGCCTTGCGGTCATCGAAATATATCTTCTTGGCGTAATTGATGGTATTGATTAGCTCGCCTGCGTTATAGTTCGCAAAGGAGAAGCCTGTACCCGTATTCTCATACTCGTTGTAGGGGCTTACCGTATCCTTAAGGCCGCCCGTTTCGCGGACAATGGGAAGAGTACCGTATCTCATGCCGATAAGCTGAGTAAGTCCGCAGGGCTCAAAGCGGGACGGAACAAGCACAGCGTCCGAGGAAGCGTATACTCTGTGAGCGAGAGACTCCGAGAAGAAAATATTTGCGGAAACCCTGCCCTTATACTTCCACTGATAATGCTTGAAAAGATTTTCATACTGTTCATCGCCCGTTCCCACAATTACGAACTGTGTGAACTCGTCGCATATCTGGTCGAGGACATACTTCACAAGGTCGAGACCCTTCTGGTCGGTCAGTCTTGAAATAATGGAGATAACGAACCTGCTCTCGTTCTTTTCGAGACCCAGCTCCTCCTGAAGAGCAAGCTTATTGGTTTCCTTTGCCTTGTGGAAGGTCTTGCTGTTGTAGGTCTTGGCGATATCCCTGTCCTTGGAGGGGTTGTACGCCTCATAGTCGATACCGTTGACTATTCCGCATAGAGTGCGGTTTCTCGCACGGAGAAGCCCGTCTAAGCCCTCGCCGTATTCCCAGCTCTGTATCTCGCCTGCGTATGTATTGCTGACGGTGGTGATATAATCGGAATATACTATGCCGCCCTTAAGCATATTGGCGTCCTTTTTGTACTCCAGCTTATCGGGAGTGAACATATAATCGGGAAGACCTGTGAGGTACTTGAAGGTATCCACGTCCCATATGCCCTGGAAGCGGAGGTTATGGATAGTCATGATAGTCTTTGTATTGGAATAGAAGGAATTGCTCCCGTAGATAGTCTTCATGAACACGGGGATAAGCGCCGCCTGCCAGTCATGGCAGTGGATAACGTCGGGACGGAAATTGATAACGGGAAGGATAGCCAGCACAGCCTTGCTGAAGAAGGTGAATTTCTCTATATCATACCGTGTATCGGCATAGGGCTTTGCGCCGCCGAAATAGAACTCATTGTCTACGAAGTAGAACTTTATGCCGTCCAGCTCATACTCCATTATTCCCACATGAACGCTGTCGAAGCGGTGTCCCAGCTCCATGTAGAAGTGGGTGACATACCTGAAATTATTGCGGTATTTATCGGGGATACAGGTATAATTTGGGATAATGACTCTCACGTCAAATTCTTCCTTGTTGAACATTTTCGGAAGAGTACCCACAACATCGGCAAGACCGCCTGTCTTGATAAAGGGCACACACTCGGAAGCGGCGAATAAAATATTCTTCATAACAGATCCTCCAGATTCATTTTATTATGCTGTATATAAATGATGACAAAATAATAATGACTGTATTTCTGACATCTCCGCAAAGCCGGCAGCGCTGTGGATCTGTCCGCCGGTCTTTTGCGGACATTCGTTCAATGCGATATATTAATTATAATATATTTTTTCAAATCCGTCAATACTTATTTTAAATTTTCCCATATTGTGCAGACCTGTCCAAAAATGTCCGCAGCTCTTTATAATCTGCATAATAATCCGCCGAAAAATTATATATTATGTTTCTTGATTTTATGGCAGATATATGATATAATTAAAATATATTTCCATAGCACGAAAATTCGGCGGAAAACTTATCGGAAACTGTTTTCCGCATATGAGGGGGGTCGTTATGTTCAGAGGATATAAGATCATTGCTTTCTGTGTTCCGAGAGCCTATGACAATATCTGCTGCAATATTATATCTGCTTTTAATCAGGCTGCAGTTGAAAAGAATTATCGTCTGTTTATATATCATACCTGTTCGGACCTTTACTGGGGCACCAAAAACGAGGAGTGCGACAAGTCTGTTTTCCGCCTTATGGACTTCTCCGTTATAGACGCCGTCGTTATCTTCGATGAGAAATTTTTCAACAAGCAGGCAGTGGAGGATATCTGCCTGTCCGCCGAGAAAAACAATGTGCCCGTTATCCTTATCGGCGGCAAGCGCAAGGGCTGCATAAGCGTTTTCTTCGACTACGAGAGCGGCTTTGAGGAGGTAGTCCGCCATGTGGTGGAATATCACGGAATAAGCGATATCTTCCTAATAGCAGGCGGCAAAGACAGCGATATCTCCAACCGCCGCGTTGATATATTCAAAAAGGTATACGCCGAAAACGGCTATGAGTTCCGCGAGGATATGATGGGCTACGGCGATTATTGGTGGGGTCCCACTCTGGAAATAATGAACAGGCTTTACGCCGAAAAAAGAATACCCCGTGCGTTTGTATGCATTAACGATTCCATGGCTGTCACAGTATGCTCCTTCCTTCAGGAAAAAGGGTACAGCGTCCCCGAGGACGTTGTTATAACAGGCTTTGACGGCTTGAACGAGGCTCTCTTCTGTATTCCGCCCATAACCACCAGCTGCATGAAAAACGAGGAATTCGCAGATACTATCATCAGCATTGCCGATGATATCTTCTCTGATAACGATGTCAGGGATACGTATACGATCAAGTATTCTCTGGACATCTATGAATCCTGCGGCTGCAATAATCCCCGAAAGATAATCAATACGGGAATGCTCTTAAAGGAAACCGACGAGCGGTTCAAAATGTATCAGGAGCACGACCTTGTGTTCCATTCCATCTCCGAGAAGATAATGAACTGTTCCTCCGCTCAGGAGATAATCGAAAACTTCGAGCGCGCCGACTTCGCGGAGACCTCTATCGTCATCAACAACAGCTGCTTCGACGAGTCCATAAATCCCTGCGACGATGTGCCAGGAAACAATCCCTTCGATGACTATATCCTGCTGCTCTATCAGAAGGCGGAAGCGGGCGATGCACCTCTTGATCTGCCCGTGCAGTTCGAAAAGAAAAACGTTCTGCCCAACATCGACTATATGCTGTCGAAGAGGACTCCCCTGCTTTTCAATACTCTGGGCTATATGGGCGTTCCCTATGGATATGTGTGCTTCTCGTACAATCCCTGTCAGGATTCCTATTCAAAGATACCCCAGATAATCTCCTTTATCAACTACGCAATAGGCGGCTACCGCAATGTCAAATATGCCAAATATGTGGCGAAAAACCTCGAGGAGATAGCCGACCATGACTTTATGACAGGGCTATACAACCGCAGCGGCTTCTACAAGCAGATAGACAGGATAAAAAATGCGGATAACGTCCGCTATATGACGGTGGCTATGGTGGACCTGGACGGTCTGAAAATGATAAACGATACCTACGGTCACGACAGCGGGGATTTTGCTATCAATTCTATCTCCCGCGCTATGAATTCCATATCTCTGAATAACAAGATATGCGGCAGATTCGGCGGCGACGAGTTCATTCTCTGCGCTTCGGAGGTAAATGCAGAAGCCGCGGAGGAGCTTATCCGCCACGAGATAACAAAGTATCTCAACCGCATAAACGACATAGGCGACAAGCCCTTCAAGCTGTCCGCCAGCATAGGAACGGTCTCCGCTCCCGTCGATTCATCGGATTTTGACGAACTGATGAAGATCGCCGACGACAGGATGTACACCGAAAAGCTTACAAGACCCAATCATCGGATACGGGCGGGGCATGAAGGGACATGAAAAAAATCAAAAAATCCGCACAGGCTCGCAGCTTGTGCGGATTTTATCTTTCATAATGAGACCATAGGCTTAATATTTTATACTGATCCCCGATTAAAAAGTGTACAAAAAATCAAGCTAAAACTTGAATATATGGTTTTTGCGCAGATTTTTTGTCTACACTTTTATCGGGGATTAGTATTAACTGTCTTTTCGTTTTCAATTATTTCATATACAAGGCGATGCTTGATATTGATACGCCGTGAATAATCACCCTGAAGGTCTCCGACAAGCTTTTCAAAGGGAGGCGGCGTCTGATATGGGTCATTTCTTAATATGTCTATCAGCGCTTTGGCAGTCGAATCAAGGTGAGCCGCTTTCAGGTTGGGAATATCCTTTGCCGCCGTCTTGGTATAAACGATACGATACACTACCACTGTACCTCACTTTCGGACAGACATTCCGAAACGGGAGTATTCATTCCGTCTATAAGCTTCTTCTTCATCTGCGGGTCAGAGGTCAGGTATAACGTCTCCATGATCCCCCGATAATCGTCCTCGCTCATTATAACGGCGTTTCCGTTTTTGGTGCAGATCGTAACAGGTTCGTTATAGCGTATTGTGTTTTCAAGCACATTGTATATATTTTTGCGAAAATTTGTAACATTGGTGTTCATCATATTTCATCACACTCCAAAATAAAAAACGTACGTTTTTACACACGGTCTGCTGTTATTATTGTACCACAGAAAAGCTGCGATGTCAATATATATTATGCCGCGTTCAGCTGCTTTTTCACATCATGCCATGCATTTTCCAAAAAATCTGCATATAATAGATACTACTACCGAACAACGAAAGAAGATTGCATATGCCCGAATCCTACGCGCATTTTTCCATGGGCTGCAGAGTCGCCGACAGGCTGCCGCCCGATATCTCCAAAAGGATAATTCCTTACAGAAAAATGTTCTTTATCGGTCTTCACGGACCCGATATATTCTTTTACTATCACCCCGTTATCCCCAACAGGATAACCATGACAGGCTACGCCATGCACGGTGAAAGTCCCGCCGCTTTTATCGCTCATGCGAAAAGCGTTATCCTCTCCTACCGCGGTCAGCGGGAGAAAAACATGGCGTTTGCCTATCTCTGCGGGTTTGTATGCCATTATTATCTTGACAGGGAATGCCACGCCGTTATCCATGAACGGGGAAAATATGACCCGCTGTACCATTTCCGCGCGGAAAGATCCCTCGACAAGGCACTGTATCACCGCGACAGGCTCACAGGCTCCGCTCGGAACAAAAAGGATTACCACGTTATCCCTACCGCAAAAAGCTGCGGCATCATCTCCGATATGTACGAGGATATCTCCCAAAAACAGATATACCGCGCGGCAAAGGGTCACCGCTTCTATTGTGAGCTTCATCATTTTACCGAAAGGCTCTATTACAAGGTATTCCCCGAAAGGAAGGGCTTCTCGGTGAAAAGCGCCGATGTTATGCTGATGCAGGAGCTTTTTGACCTGTCCGTCGATGAAAGCATAGCTATGATATCCGCTCTGGAAAGCTATATCTTCCGCAACGGAAGGGTTCCCGTTTTCTTAGTTGATTTCAAAGGCAGATAAAAAGCGCAGATAAGCTGTTATCGCTTATCTGCGCTGTTGTTATTTCTTCACTTCCGAAAGAGTTATGCCGTTTTTACCAAGGGGTATCTCATGGTCAAGTCCTACGAATTTGCCGTTTTGCTGCCAGAGGACTTCCTTTACGAATTTGTACTTTTCCTCGTCCCATGTGACGAAATCGTCCTTGACAAGTCCGCCCGTATCGCCCGAGTTTGCGTTGAAGCACCAGAAGGTGTGATTGATGCGGTTCTCCTTTATAAGCCTTCTGAGATAGGTCATCCAGGTGATGTTCGGCTCGCTCATATAGCCGCCCCATTCTCCGATGAGCAGCGGCGCTATATTCTCCTTCTGGATATAGAACCAGTTATCGTACCATGCGTCCTTGTACAGACTGTCAAAGGTGTAGTTCCCCTTGAACCAGGGCTGCTCGTAGACGGTGGGTCCGTAGTCGTGGGGGGAGTATACTATCTTATCGTTATACTTGCCCAGATCCACAGGGTCATTCTTTACACCGCGGAGATTTCCTCCCCACCATGTGCAGTAATAATCGCCCATATCCGTGGATTTGAAGCTGCCGTTTTTCTTGATGTCCTTGGGATATATCTCAATGCCCTCGATCATCACAAGCACATTGGGATTTGCAGTAAGTACCTTCTTCGCCGCCTTTTCGGCTATGTATTTCCAGTTGTCCGAGTCGGTGGAGCCGTCCCACTTGGCACGGGGATTTTCATATGCCTTGCCGTGGGGCTCGTTTTCAAGATCATAGGCGATTATGGTATCGTCGTTCCTGTAGCGCTTTGCTATCCAGCCGAGGGCGTTCAGATAATCCGCCTCGGATATCTTATCGCTGTACCACATATTCGCCATATGACCCGATGCGTCGGTATTGGCGCTGTGGATATCTATCATTATCTTGATGCCGTCAGCGCGGCAGAGATCTACTACATAATCGAATATCTCAAGGCTGTTCATACCCACGAGATAATAATTCGTCGCCTGATTGAAATTCGCCGTGGGATACTCTCCTTCCGACCACTGCTTGATAAGCTCTGTGGAAATGGGTATTCTAAGCAGATTGAAGCCGCGGTCGGCAATGGCGTCTATGGACGTTTCAAGGTCGCAGGTCCAGAGTCCGTCAAAGGTATTGGTACCCGTATTGTAGCCGAACCAGTTTATGCCAGTCAGCCATACTTCCCTGCCCTCGCTGTCAAGAATTTTGCTGCCGTTGGTATGGAGCCAGTCGTCGGTGGTGGGCTCGGGAATGTCTCTTTCCTCGTGGACTCCGCCGCCGTTGGGGTTTACTGCCTGACCCGAAGTATTATTGTTATTGTTGTTATTATTATTGTTCACATTCGCCGCAGCGGAAAATCCGCCGCTTTCCACCTTTGCACTTGATGAATCTATCTTGCCGGGATTTTTCAGGATAAGTCCGAAGGTACCGCTCTGTCCCGGCTCGATATTGGTGTTGTAGCTGACGGGAGTGATAGTCAGCACGCCGTTTTTCTCGGAAATGGTGCAGTTCCATGACTGATCCACCGTCGCATTTTTGCCTGCGTTGATAGTCACCGTCCAGCCGTTTAAGACCTTATCCGAATTATTTTTCACATTCACGTCTATCTGCGTAAAATCATTACTGCCGTCGTTCCAGGAGTTGGAGTTGGTTATCTCCAGTGAAACGTCTCCCGAGGAGCTTTTCTCGGTCTTTTTGTCCGACTTGCTGCTGTCGGATTTCTTCTCCGCAGAGGAAGCCCCCACCGCTCCGTTTTCGGATACTGTTGCTGCTCCGCTCTCCGATGATGCTTTTGCGGCAGTTTCCGCAGACTGCTGCTGTGCAGAGGTGACCGCTTCGGTGCTTTCCGCAGCATTATCCGTATTATGCGCCGCAGTTACGGTAAATGCGCCGTTTCCGCCGTAGGGGTCGTAGTCGTCGGCGAAGGGGTCGTAGTCCTCACCGAACAGCTCCGCAGTCTCCGACACGGTCTCATCGTCAGACTTGCTTTCGATCTGCTCCGCAGTCACGGCTGTATCGCTTGTGATGTCCTCCTCCGGCACGTCTCCGCAGGCTGTCATCATCGACAGCATAACCGTTACCGCTGTTACGAATGAAATGATCTTACGCTTTTTCATTTTATCACTGTCCTTTAAAATGTTATGTTATCCTCAAAATATACTTTATACCACACTAAGAATGTGTATACCGTCCATATCTTTCTGCTGTTGTCCGCCTTGCCGTTTCTGTGGTCGTCCATGAGCTTTATCAGCATATCCGTGTCGAAGAAATGCTTTCCCGCTTCGGAGGTGAAGGCGTCCTTTACCATGTTATAGTATTTGTCCTCCTTGAGCCATACTCTGATAGGCACGGGGAAGCCCAGCTTCTTCTTGTTGGCAGTTTTCGGAGGAGCAGCCTTCAGCGCCGCCTGACGCATTGCAAGCTTGGTGTTTTCGGTGCTTACTCTGTACTTGACGGGAATTTTTTCCGCTACGCCCAGGACCTCCGTATCGAGGAAGGGCACTCTAAGCTCCAGTGAATTCGCCATGGACATCGTATCCGCCTTTAAGAGGATATCGCCTGTCATCCACAGGTGCAGGTCGAG
>JALEMR010000001.1 GCA_022768245.1 Oscillospiraceae bacterium | reverse complement strand
TGATACCTTCAAGGACGGAAAGTTCTTTTTCTATCGCCCTGACAGTCCTCGAATCCTTCAGCCTTTTGTATATCATTTCAACCGCAAAAGCCTGTTCGGATATTCGGAGTTCTTTGAAACCACGCTGCATTGCATTCGATTCCAGGACATATACAGAAGCAAATTCATCGGGCAGATTCTCCTTAATTATTGTCGGAACATTCTTCTTTCCCGCTATTCTTGCAGCGTTCACCCTGTTATGTCCGCATAGTATTTCATACTTATCACTGTCAGGAATATTGCGAACAATAATCGGTACCATAATCCCATACAGCTGAACGCTTCTCACCATATCATCAAGCCTTTCGCCCTCATAGAGCTTGAAGCAATGATTTTTATACGGCACCAGCTTATTGATGTCAATGTTCTGCACAGCATTTTTCATAACATCGGGAGTGCCGATAAACGAATTAAGGTCAAACTTGCTCATGCCGTTATCCTCCTTACAACTTCATCTGCAAACTGCCTGTATTCCTCGCCAAGCTTTGAATTTGCCTTGAAACACAGGGCTTTTTTCTCTTTGCTTGAGTACGCCGCCGTTACCGATCGGGATATGTTCATAGGGAACACAAGCTCTCCGTAATTATCCTCAAACACCTTTCGGGTGTCCTTTGACATTGCCGTATTATCCACCATTGTGGGCAGTATTCCGAGCAGCTTCAGATTCGGATTTATGGTTGTCTGAACCTGTCCGATAATATCTGTTATGGCTTTCAGAGCCTTTCGTGAAAACTCCTGTGTCTGTGCCGGGATAATTGCCCCGTCTGCCGCCACAAGAGCGTTCAGCACAAGCACACCGAGAGAAGGCTGGCAGTCGATAAGGATATAGTCATATTCGTCACGAATAGTCGAAAGCAGCCTTCTTAGCACCGTTTCCCTTGACATTACAGATACAAGATACATCTCCGCTCCTGCAAGTGACAGGTCGGCGGGGATATATTCAACACCGCCATTCTTCTCACTTACCTGAATAATATCGTGAAGGGCAATCTGCTCTCCCCTTATGAAACGCTCTATCATCTGACTGATTGTATCGGCATTTTCATCATCGAATCCGAGATATGTAGAAGCATCGCCCTGTGGGTCCATATCCACAATAAGGACTTTCTTGCCCATAAGCTGCAATGCTGCACCTAAATTCACCACGGACGTACTTTTGGATGTGCCGCCCTTTTGATTACACACGGTTAGAATTCTCCCCATAAAACTCACTCTCCAATCTGTATTTTCTCAACCTTCGTCTGCATAGCCGTAAGGACATTGATAAGCCTTGCAACATCGGTATCATCATAGATATCATCTTCGTCAAGATTCATCTTTACATCGGGAACAACATGAATATCAAGGTACTCAATCCTTTCCCTGATATACCTTGCAAGTGCGGTCTTAACGCCCATTGCCATGTTCAGGTCATTGTCAGCCTTGTCGATAATGTATTCCTCAAAGGCAGCAACAGTCATTTCAAGTTGCTCACCGTCAAGGTCATCAAGGAAGCTTGCCATTGATGAAGCGGCAATATCCTCCCACTGATCGTAATCATCTTCTACCTCACAGCAGCAGCTCATGTCCTCGATGATGTCCTGTACTCTTTCATAGCTTTCGTCTGAAATTCTTAACATAGTTCATTCCTCCGTTTTTTGTTTATCAAGGTCAATTCCGCAGTTTTTTCTGAGAATTTCCTTTATTTCTTCGCTTGGTTCAATCGGGTGTTTCCTGAGATTTTCAAAGTAGGCTGCTTCCTCCTCCTTTTTCCTCCGTCTGTTCTCGGCTGCGATCACCGCCTTTTCATAAATTCTTTTCTGACGCTCGGCTTCGTTTGCCTTGACCTCCTCATGGGCTTTCAGAAATGCCGCCGCAAATCTTAGGTCCGTTTGCAGTTTTTCGGTATTCTTGTCCATTTTTTCCACCCTTTCATAGTTTTGTGTTTTTCTCTACGGTTTTATTATAGCACTGTCAACAGTGTTATGCAAGGTTAATTTCCAACAAACTTTTATATCAAAGTTTGTGCAATTTGACACTGTCAACAGTGATAAAAATGTGATATACTATAAGATAATACCATTAAGGAGCTGATACTATTGGATAATAACTCACAGGAGAAACCTGCCCGCAAGGTAAGCGAAAAACACAAGGCTTCAAATCAGAAATGGGATCTTGAAAATATGCGTTCCGTAAGCTGCCGCCTTCGCAAAG